>CALKFR010000012.1 GCA_938084555.1 uncultured Flavobacteriaceae bacterium
AGTGTTGTAGGTAGATATACGCCAGAACAATTATATTCTACAAAAAGAGACGCAATACAAACAGAAATATTTGAAGAGACAAAAAAAATATTAGGCCCTCAGTATATTCAATTAAATTCAGTGTTAGTAAGAGATGTAACTCTTCCTCCTACAATTAAAGAAGCAATTGAACGTAAATTAAAGCAAGAACAAGAGTCTTTAGAGTATGAATTCAGACTAGTTACAGCAAAAAAAGAAGCTGAAAAACAGATTATTGAAGCTCAAGGTAAGGCTGATGCTAATAGAATTTTAAGTGCTTCATTAAATGACAGAATCCTACAAGATAAAGGAATTGAAGCTACAATTAAATTATCTCAATCACCTAATAGTAAAGTAGTAATTATTGGTTCCGGAGAAAGTGGAATGCCTATAATATTAGGAAATCAATAAAATTGAATACTTTACCAACAAAAAAAACCAGCGTTTACGCTGGTTTTTTTGTACATTATTATTGTTATTATAAATCAACGGTAGTATTTAATTTCTTTTTTTTGTGGGTAATCTACTTCTTTCAATTTTACCATTTTTAAGTGCCTTATAAACTTCATAGCAGTCAAGTACTGCTTCAATCATTTGTAAATCACTAGCATTTTTAACAAAATATTCTGAATAGTTACAATCTGAAATTAATTTCATAAGGTCATTTCTATCCATTTCAAGGTATTCCATCATCACTTCTCTATCAAATTTTCCAGCCATAATCTTACGAAGATTATCTTCCTTTTTAATTTTTTGAAGTTTTTTTAATTGTTTAGGTTTTTTACCGAATAGCTTATATAAAAAATCAACAGGTTGAAATAATGCTGCAATCGGTGAAGAAAAATCTCCAGCTCTAGGTCTAGCAATTTCGTAGGTTTGCCTAATACCATTAATTTTAATTCTAGTAAACTTATCTTTAGGTACTTGCTTAACATCTACCTCTAATACGCCTATCAATTTACTAGATCTAATAATAATTTCTTTTATTTCTTCAGATTTTTCATAAAGTGCAATCAATAATTCATTTCCTTTTAATAAATCATTTGTTACTTTAATTTTTATGGAAGAATGGCCTAAATAAGAAACCATTACAGTATCGTTGGTTTTTGCTGTTATTTCAAAAAAACCTTTGTCATCAGTAATAGTTCCAGTTACTGAATTTAGATTTAATATGTGAGAAGCACTTAACGCTTTTTTTGTTTCAGAGTCTATGACTTGACCTTTCAAAATTTTTACAACTAAACTATCATTCTGAGTATAAACTTGTGTAGAAAGGAAAATAAAGAATAGCAGGAAAAATTTAATACAGCGCATACAACAAAAGTAATGATTAAATGATAAAAAGAAGGGTTAATTATTTGTGAAAATATATATAAAAGTGCGCACGAGAAGATTCGAACTTCCACATCCTAATCGGATACCAGCCCCTCAAGCTGGCGCGTCTACCAATTCCGCCACGTGCGCTTTTATAATAAAAACTATTTCTTTAGTGACCGGGCTGGGGCTCGAACCCAGGACCCTCTCCTTAAAAGGGAGATGCTCTACCAACTGAGCTACCAGGTCTATTTTTTATTAAAAGAATGCAAATATAAACGCATTCAAACATAAAAGCACTTTTTTACTTTATTTTTTATCGATATTTGCGAGTAAATTTGGTTTATATGAAAATTATTCTTTTGGGGTATATGGGTAGCGGAAAAACTACAATTGGTTCTCAATTAGCAAAAAAGCTTTATCAAAATTTCACAGATTTAGATGCTTATATTGAAAAAAATGAAAATAAAACGATCTCAGAAATTTTTACAGAAAAAGGAGAAATATATTTTAGGAATATTGAACATATGTATTTAAAAAAATTTATTACCAATAATGATTCCTATGTTTTATCATTAGGTGGAGGAACTCCCTGTTATGCAAATAACATGGATTTTTTATCACAAGTAGCTAACCTTCATACCATATACCTTCAGGCATCAATTACAACTTTATACGAAAGATTATTAAATAATAGCTCAAAAAGACCTTTACTTGCATCTCATAGTAAAGAAAGTTTGATTGAATATATAGCAAAACATTTATTTGAAAGAAGCAGATATTATGAAAAAGCAAAATATCGTATTTCAGTTAATTCAAAAAGTATGGAGGATATTATAACCGAAATTAGAATTCTATTACATTAAAAAAGCTTTTGAATTCTTTTCATCAAAATAAACTTCAACATGTTCATTTATTGAGGTCGATAAAGAAATCCCTTTGAAATCTGCCTTAACTGGGTATTTTTTATGGTTTCTATTAACAAGTACAGCGGTTTTAAAACGCTTTAAAGGAACCTCTAAGAAATGTTTTATTCCGTACATTAATGTTGTCCCTGAGTTTAAAACATCATCTACCAAAACAATAGATTTATTTTTGTAATCAATAGATTTAATACTTGTTGTAATTTTATCTAAAGGTTTTTTCTTATCAATTAAAACCTCACAAAGTGTAATTTTTAAGGATGATATCTGTTCTAAAGATTTAGCCAATTGTTTAGAGAAATAAACACCATTTCCTTGAATACCAGCAATTACAACCTCTTTTTCAGAGCTATTTACCTCATATATCTGATAAGCAATTCTTTTAATTTTTTGATTAATTTGATTGTGATCTAAAATAATAGTTGTTTTTTTCATTTACTTATTTTTCTGGAAATTCATAATAATCATCTATGTCTCTTCTATCTTTTTTTGTTGGTCTTCCTGTTCCTTTTTTTCTATAATAATCTTTTGAGTATTGAAGTAAATCAAACTTTTCAAACTCTTCTTTTGGTGTTATATCTTTACAAAATTGTTGCACCAATTTGGCTCCAATTCTACTTTTAGGAATGTCAAGAATTTCAATTTTATAATTTATTTGATTTTTTCTGACTGAAATAGTTTCACCACCATAAACATCTTTTGAGGGTTTACAATTTGTTCCATCAATTTTTACATGTCCCTTTTTACAAGACTCAGTTGCAATATTTCTTGTTTTAAAAGTACGAATGCACCAAAGATATTTATCTATTCTCATAAAAAAGTTAAAAATAACATAATCACTTTCTACAAAGGTATAAAAATGGTAAATTGCAGCACTAAATTTATTTAAATGTTTAACAGAAAGCTTTTATTATTATGTTTATCAATATTGTTTATAGGTTATGCCTGTGATGATGATACTTTTGGAGTTCCAGTAGATGATTTTGATTATGAAGGACAAGCATTGATTGACAATGATTCTATTCTTGTTTTTTTAGAAAATCATTATTATAATGATGCAATAGATTCAGTTCAGCCTCTTATTTCTGGGGCTACTGCTCTTATCAACGATTCTAGATTGTTAACTCAAGATGTTACTGATTTTGATGTTGATTATAAATTATATGTTTTTGTAAAAAATGAAGGTAGTCCAATACCAGAAAAAGGATATCCAACTGAAGTAGATTCAGTTTTAGTTAAATATAAAGGTCAATATTTTAATTCTACTGTTGAATTAATTGATTTTGATGAACGCACAGTGAATCCTTTATGGCTTACTTTAAACTCTGTTATTAGAGGTTGGTCTCATGGTTTTACTAATTTTAAAGGTGGTGAAAATATAACAAATAACGGTCCTATCACCTATGCAAATGGTGGTAAAGGTGTATTATTTATTCCTTCTGGATTAGCTTATGGTAAATTTGGAACAGCAGGGATACCACCAAGTTCAAGTTTGATGTTTTATATAGAATTATATGATGTTATAGAAAATACAGATCATGATTTAGATTCCGTTCCATCAATACTTGAAGATCCTGATGGTGATGGAGATCCAAGAAATGATGATACTGATGGTGACGGTTTTCCTAATTTTTCTGATCCAGATGACGATAATGATGGAGTTTTAACAAAAGACGAAGGTGGTGCTGATGGAGATCCAACTAACGATTTCAATGACCCAAACAATCCAACCTTACCCGATTATTTGAATCCAGATATTAATTAAAAATATATTTAAAAAAAAAGCTCTTGAATTTCAAGAGCTTTTTTTATTTATCCTTTTTAGATTTAGTGAGTTTATAAGAAATTCCAAAAATAATCTGACTTACTCTTTTATCAAAATTAAAGTTAGAAGCGGTTATGGTGTTGTCAACAAAAACAGTTTCAGTCTTAGATAATCCTCTTTCCCATCGTAGATCTAAACCAAGAGGACCTAATTCAACTCCAGCACCTAACTGAATACCTAGTGAAAATTTTTCTGTAGATACCTCTCTTAAATCATTTAACTCAAAATCTGATGACAAAATATATTGAAAAGAAGGCCCGGCAAATACATTACCAATACCTAAGAATTTCTTTCCAACTAATACCGGGACATCAATTTTTCTAAATTTATAATCTGTAGTCTTAGTCGCTGTAAATTGAGTGTCATAGTTTATACTATTATTCAATTCAGTGTAAATAATTTCAGGCCTTAAATAAAAACCAATTATAGGTAATTTTGCTCTTATCCATAGTCCCGTATGAATACCAGTCTTGGTTTTTGCACCATTCAAAACATCACTAGATACATTCTCGAAAGAATTGGAATTATAATTTAATCCAGCTTTTAATCCAA
>CALKFR010000013.1 GCA_938084555.1 uncultured Flavobacteriaceae bacterium
TATAGATTTTTATAAAAAATCAGTTCATGAAGACCCCTTTTTAGATAAAGGTTGGATTTTACTGACTGAAGCTTATTATGATCAAAAAGACTATCAAAAGGCACTATATTATATTTCCAAAGCTTTAAAAATTGATGATTACAACGTTTTTTATTGGAAAAAGTATTCTGACATTAATATTAAATTAAATTCTTTTGAGGAAGGAGTTAAAGGACTTGAAAAATGCCTAGAGTTAAATGATTGTTCATTAGAAATTTATACTGCTTTATCTGATTTGCTAATGTTTATTGGTGATTTTAATGCTGCATTTGAGGTATTAACTATAGCCCAAGACTCACATATAAATGCAGCTGAAATTGAATACCGACTTTCTGGAATATCTTTAGTTTTTGATAATGAAAAACAGGGATTAACTCATTTATTAAACGGTTTAAAGATAGATTTTAATATGCACAAAGTTATGAAGGAGCTTTTTCCATCTGTATTAGTTAATACAAAATTCATAGAATTACTTTCTAATTATAAGAAGGCAATGGAGTAGTGAGCTTAGATTTCAAATATTCCTTTTTAAATTTAAATGATAAAAAACTGAAAATATCTTTCAGTTTTTTTTATTTGTGGGTATATATTTACTTTTTCAAGTATATTCGTTAAGAAAATAAATTAATTATGAAAAGATCCTTAAAAGATTATATAATCTTGTCATTGAAAGGAATGGCAATGGGAGCTGCTGATGTTGTTCCGGGAGTTTCAGGAGGAACAATTGCTTTTATCTCCGGCATATATGAAGAATTATTAAACTCTATTAGTAGTTTTAACTTAAGCCTATTGTCTGTATTGAAAAAAGAGGGGTTCAATAAGGTTTGGAAGATGGTTAATGGTCCTTTTTTGTTAGCGCTTCTTTTAGGAATTAGTATTAGTATTTTATCTTTTGCAAAGCTAATAGAGACCTTATTAGAAAAACATCCAATAGTCATTTGGTCTTTTTTCTTTGGCTTGGTATTAGCTAGCATAATTTATATAGGTAAGCAAATTACCAATTGGACTAAGCTTGGTGTTTTGTTTTTGATTCTTGGAGCTTTACTAGCTTTCTATATTACTACATTAAACCCAATGATATTAGCAAATTCTTCACCTTGGTTTTTATTTTTTGCAGGTATGATAGCTATTTGTGCAATGATTTTACCTGGTATTTCAGGTTCTTTTATTTTGGTGCTTTTAGGAGCATATAAGCCTGTTTTAAATGCAATTAATACAAAAGATTTTTTCAATATAATTGTTTTTATGGCTGGAGCAGTTATAGGATTATTAACTTTTTCTAGAGTTTTAAAATGGTTGTTTTCAACCTACAAAAATTATACTTTGGCAGTATTAATTGGTTTTATAACAGGTTCTTTAAATAAAATTTGGCCATGGAAAGAAACCATTTCTTGGAGAACCAACTCTAAAGGAGTTGAGGTTGCATTTAATACATCAAGTATATCCCCTTTCTCATATGAAGGAGATTCCCAATTAATAATGGCTAGCTTGCTTGCAATAATTGGATTTTGCCTTATCTTATTATTAGAGAAATTAGCAATAAAAAAAGAGTAATGCAGCAAGAAAGAAACTTCACAGAAAAATTAATTCTTTTTTTTAAAGGAATAATTATGGGAGCTGCAAATAAAGTCCCCGGGGTTTCAGGAGGAACGGTGTCTTTTGTGTTAGGCTTTTATGAGGAGTTAATTTATTCATTTCAAAAAGTAAATTTTAAAGCTTTTAAATTGATTTTTAATGGTAGATTTAGTAGCTTTTTTAAATACACAAATTCTCAGTTCATAGGTATCATTATTTCTGGAAGTGTGTTTAGTTACTTTACTGTTTCTCTTCTTTTAGATTTTTTATTAAAAAACTATGAACTATACGTTTGGAGCTGGTTTTTTGGAATGATTATTGGCTCTATATATTATATAGCTAAAGATTTTGGTGTATGGAATTTGAGAAAGATTGTGTTTGTAACAATTGGAATTGTTATTGGTTTAGGTATTAGTTTTCTTACACCTGCAAAAGAAAATGACAACCTTTGGTTTGTTTTTATTTGTGGAATTATTGGTGTTTCAGGAATGACTTTACCTGGGTTATCAGGCTCATTTATACTAATTTTATTAGGAAATTATGTATTATTATTAGTAGATTCCGTGAATGTTTTGTCTGGGGTTATCAAAGATATAGTGTCATTTAATTTTGATTTTTTAAAAGACCCAATTAAAATATATTATTTAAAAATTATTGGAGTTTTTACTGGAGGTTCTGCTTTTGGATTAGTTACCTTATCTCATGTTTTGGGTTATGTTTTAAAACGATGGCATCAAATTGTTAGTGCCATAATTATTGGTTTTATAACAGGGTCTTTAGGAATTGTTTGGCCATGGAAGGAAAAAATTTTTAAAATAGAAAATAAACAACTAGTGATAGATCAGAAGGGGAATCAAGTAATTGAAAATTATCATCGTTATCTTCCAGACATTAATGATTCAACAACTTGGTATGCTGTTTTTTATATTTTAATGGGGGTAAGCTTAATATTAGCAATAGATTATTATGGAAGGAAAATCAAATAACATATTTTTTGGTCTACTAGGGAAGAATATCTCTTATTCTTTTTCTAAAAACTATTTTTCAAAAAAATTTATAAATCTTAAGTTGAACCATCATAAATATGTAAATTTTGATATTGAAGATATACAAAATTTTCCCGAAATAGTTAGTAAGTATAAGACTTCTCTTAAAGGGTGTAATGTTACAATTCCTTTTAAGGAATCTGTTTTTACCTACTTGGATGAGGTTGATGCTATAGCTAGTGAAATAGGAGCTGTAAATACAATTAAGGTCACAAATAAGGGAAGGTTAGTAGGGTATAACACTGATGTTTTTGGTTTTGAAAACTCTTTATCTCCACTTTTAAAAACCCATCATACTAAAGCTTTAATTTTAGGAACTGGAGGGGCCTCCAAAGCTGTTTCATATGTCTTTGAAAAATTAAATATTGAATATTATAAAGTTTCTAGGAACCCTAATGATTCAAAACAAATATCGTATAGAGATATCACATTTGATTTATTAAATAAATACACAATTATAGTTAATTGTTCACCATTAGGAACGTTTCCAAATATTAATGAAAAACCAAATATCCCCTACCAATTTTTGACCCATAATCATTTATTGTACGATTTAATATATAATCCTGTTGAAACAGCATTTTTAATTGAAGGTAAAAAACGTGGAACTCAAGTGAAAAACGGGCTTGAAATGTTAGAGTTACAAGCAGAAGAATCTTGGAAAATATGGAATAAATAGTTTTGAATCATTTTACGATTCTTTTGTTGTTTAATGAGACATTGTTATCTTTATACTTAATATTATAGGAACCTTAAACATTGTAGATATGTTAGAATCTAATGAAGATAAAATTAATGATAAAAAAATAACCAAAACAGATGACGACGCAGCTGAAATAATAAATGTAAAAGTTGATGTTTCTGATCAAATCTCCGAAGAAAATAATACAGAATTAGAAATTGATAATGAAGTTTCAAAAGCTATCAGTACTGATAAAGTAACTGATAATCTAAAAGAGCCTGATACTCAAGAAAAATCCAATATCGAAAAAACTGAAGTAAATCAAGACGATGATGTTGTATTGAAAGAGAATGAAGATAAGGATGAAATAAACGCTCAACAAGTTAAGCCTAATAAAGATATTGAAATCATAGCATACGATAGTTTAACTATTGAAGAACTAACAGAAGCTCTAGAAAAGCTAATAAATACTCAAAAAATACAACATATTAAATCTTCTGTGGAAGCAATTAAAAGTACTTTTAATACGAAGTTTGGATTACTTTTGGCAGAAAAAAAATCAGTTTTTCTAGCGGAGGGAGGGAATTCAATTGACTTCCAATATTCTAGCCCAGTAAAGTCTAAATACAACAAGTTACTTTCAGAGTATAAAAAACAAAAAGATGTTTACTATTCCAACCTAGAAAAACAACTAAAAGATAATTTAGAAAAAAGATCACAGGTAATTGAAGATCTAAAAACTTTGATAGAAACTGCAGATACAAAAACCATGTATAAGCACTTCAGAGATTTGCAAAATACATGGAGATCTATTGGTCCTGTTCCTAAAACAAAATACAATGATACCTGGAAAATTTACCACCATCATGTAGAGCGCTTTTATGATTTATTACATTTGAGTAATGACTTTAGAGAATTAGATTTTAAGAATAATCTAGAAGAAAAATTGAAAATAATAGAGAAAGCAGAATTCTTAACTAAAATGCAAGATGTTAATGCTGCATTTAAAGAATTACAGGATTTACATAAAACTTGGAAAGAAGATATTGGTCCTGTAGCTCGAGAAATGAGAGATGATGTTTGGAATAAGTTTAGTGCAGTTACTAAAATCATACACGATAAAAGACACGAACATTTTAAAAGTATGAAATCTAAATATGCTGAAATTATTGATGCAAAAATGTTAGTTATTGATGAAATTCTTTCCTACGACTCCTCCAAAAATAAGACACATAATGATTGGCAGAAAAGCATTAAAGATATAGATGCACTAAGAAAAAAATATTTTGATGCTGGTAAATTACCCTATTCAAAAAGCGAATCCATTTGGAAAAAGTTTAAAGATGCTACCAAGCAATTTAATCAAGAAAAAAATAAGTTTTACAAACAGGAGAAAAAGTCACAACAACAAAATTTACAAGAAAAACTCGATCTGATAAAGTTAGCAGAATCTCTCAAGGATAGTGAGGAATGGGAGACTACAACTAATACTTTCAAGAAAATTCAATCTGATTGGAAAAAAATAGGACATGTTCCTAGGAAATTTTCAGACGATATTTGGAATAAATTTAAAACATCTTGTAATCATTATTTTGACCGTTATCACAATCAAAAAAATGCTTTAAGTAATGACCAAAAAGAAGTAATAGTTAAGAAAACTGCCTTTTTGGAGAATTTAAAAGTTAATGATTATACAACAAAAGATACTGTAACAGATCTTATGAACAGTTGGAGTCAGTTTGGAGCTACACCAAGAGGGTCTAAAGCTGTTGATGTTAAATTTAATAAGATTGTAGATAGTATTTTGTCTAAACTTTCTCTAGATAAAAGTGAAATTGTTTTATTAAAATTTAAAAATATCATTAACGGATATCTAGCAAATAATGATATTAGAAAATTAGATTCTGAACTCATATTTATCAGAAAAAAAATTGACGAATCTGTTCGTGAAATTCAGCAATTAGAAAATAATTTGAGTTTCTTCTCAAATGCATCTGATGACAATCCTATGGTAAAAAGTGTTCATAAAAACATTGATACTTTTAAGAAAGGATTAAAAATTTGGAAAGCTAAATTAGCGTATTTAAGATCAGTAGATTATTAATTTAAATCAAAAAAAAACTCAGACTTTAGTCTGAGTTTTTTTAGATTAATAATTTTTAAGCAAAAAGACTATCAATTTTTTCTTTTTCTTCAGCAGCTAAATCTGCATCAATAAGTATACGCCCACTGTGTTCATCAATTGTAATTTTTTTTCTGTTTGCAATCTCTAACTGAATTTGTGGAGGTATTGTAAAGAATGATCCACCGGAGGCACCACGTTCAATAGATACAACAGCTAATCCGTTTTTTACTTTATTTCTGATTCTTGTGTAGGCTGTTAATAAATGATTATCAATAGAAGCTGAAAATTCTTTTGATTTATCTAGCAACAGCTTTTCTTCTTTTTCAGTTTCTTTCAATATTGAATTTAATTCACCTTTTTTGTGATCTAAGTGAACTTGTTGTTTATCTAATTTTTCTTTAGTTACAGCTATAATTTCATTTTTTTGTTCAATTTTAGCTTGAAATTCCTTAATGCGTTTTTCAGATAATTGAATCTCTAATTCTTGATATTCAGTTTCCTTTGCTAAAGAGTCAAATTCTCTATTATTTCTAACATTCTTTTGTTGCTCTTCATATTTTTTCATTAAAATAATAGATTCCTCAATGGCTAGTTTCTTATTATTAATGTCTGTTTCTAAGTTTGAAACGTCTTCAGTTAAGTTAGAAATTCTAGTATTTAAACCTGTTACTTCATCTTGTAAGTCTTCAACCTCCAAAGGTAATTCACCTCTTACATTTCTTATTTCATCTATTCTAGAATCAATTAATTGTAAGTCATAGAGTGCTCTTAACTTTTCTTCTACAGTAACTTCTTTCTTCTTTGCCATGTTTATAAATAATAAATTGGATTTGTACTTTTTTCTGATAAAATGATTGCAAAACTAGTGAATTTTTTTGTAAGATACTCAACCAAAAGGTTTTTTGTAAACTGTTCACTTTCATAATGCCCTACATCGATTAATAAGATTTTACCTTCAGCTTTAAAAAAATCATGATACTTAAAATCTGCACTAATATAAACATCTGCTTTTTTTTGTATTGCATTAGAAATAGCAAAACTTCCAGATCCTCCAAGAACTGCAACTTTTTTCAAAGATTTTCCAATTTTACTAGAAAAACGAATTCCGTTTGTCTTGAAAGTTTTTTTTGTAAACTCTAAAAAATTATCCTCTTCCATAGGTTCTGGTAAATCTCCTATCATTCCCATTCCAATATTTTCATCCTCTTTTGGAACTAATATGTTGTAGTTTTTTAATCCTAATACTTCACACATTTTGGCACTTACACCAACATTACTATTATCTAAAGCAGTATGGGTAGCATAAATAGCAATGTTGTTTTGTATGGCTTTTAATACAACCTTTTCAACATAGGAGTTTCCATTTATTTTTTTCAAACCACTAAAAATTATAGGATGAAAGCTTACAATTAAATTGCATTTTTTATTAATAGCTTCATCAACGGTCTCTTCTAAGGTATCTAGAGTAACTAAAACTCCCTTAACAACAGTAGTTTCATTTCCAATCAATAAACCTACATTGTCAAAATCTTCCGCTTGGTGTAATGGAGCTATTTTTTCTATATAGTCAGTCACGTTTTTTATGGTCATATTCATCTTATTAATTAAGGATATTTCGTTGAAATTTTTATTTTTAAAAATAAAATACTATTGTAAACTTATGAAAGTTAAATTAACATTCTCAAAGTTACTATTTTAATTGAAAAATGTTTGAAATACTTTTCTTACTTTTTCTGATAAGCTGAATAAAAACTGAAGAAAAATTTTATTGTATTTTCGTGCTAATATCACATTTTCAAAATTTATCATTTAAAAAATAAGTTGTGGGTATACTTCGTTTTTTATTATTTCCATTATCACTCTTATATAATTTAGTTACGCATGTTCGTAATTATTTTTATGACCTTGGATTCTTTAAATCAGTAAATTTTGATATTCCAATCATTGCAGTTGGAAACTTAAGTGTTGGAGGAACAGGAAAAACACCTCAGATAGAATATTTGATTAGACTTTTGCAAAACAATTATAAAACAGCAGTACTAAGTAGAGGTTATAAAAGAAATACTAAGGGTTTTATTTTGTTAAATAATACTCATACTTCAGATGATGTTGGTGATGAACCGTTACAGTTTTTTAAAAAGTTTCCAAAAATACATGTAGCAGTTGATGAAAATCGTGTGAATGGTATTCAAGAGTTGAAGCAAAAAAAATCTATTGATCTTGTTTTGTTGGATGATGCATTTCAACATAGGAAAGTTAAGGCAGATTGTTATATTTTATTGACCAAATATGAAGATTTATATACAGATGATTTTGTACTCCCTACCGGTAATCTTCGTGAAAATAAAAAAGGAGCAAAAAGAGCCCATATTATTGTAGTGACCAAGTGCCCAACTAATCTATCAAAAGAAAAAAAACAGGAAGTAAAAAGAAAATTAAATGCAAGTTCAGAACAATATGTATTTTTTTCTAACATTAGCTACCATAAAAAAACATTGGGAAAACTTAATATTCCTACTGAGGCATTAAGTGATTATGAAATACTATTACTTACAGGTATTGCTAATCCAACACCGTTAGTTTCATTCTTAAAAGAAAAGGGAAGTAAAACTCATCACCTAAAATATTCTGATCATCATCACTTTACTAAAAAAGAAATTGATACCATAACCGCAAAGTATGATTCGATAAGCACCGAGAAGAAAATACTTTTAACTACTGAAAAAGATTATATGAGATTGTCTGCCAAGATTTCTCCTCTGAGTTATCTAGAGATGTCTACCAAGTTTGAAGATGGCGATAATCAGTTTAATACTGTAGTAAAATCCTTTTTTAAATAATAATTATTTATTTGTAAAAGGATCCTTGAGTGAATTTTAAGATCTAGAAAAGTAAGGCCTATTCACCTTTTTGCTACTTGTGGTTTTTAGGGAATTCAACTAATATTGTAGCTCCTTTTTTTATGTCTTTCCAGTTCTTTTCATTAAATTGAATACCAATTACACCACTTGTACTAACATGATTGATTGGTTTACTTCCAAATTTATTAACAAAAGTATTAATGCCATGGTCATGACTAAAAATTATAGCTGAATCAAAACTGTTATCGAGAGCCTTTACAGTTTTCACCAGGTATCCATCACTGAAGCTGTACAATTCTTTTTTAATTTTAAGGTTAGAAAGTGGATAATTGAAATTCTGACAAAATATAACGCTAGTGTGGAGTGCTCTGTTAGCTACACTAGAAATAAATACATCAGGTTTGTTAATTTCTTTAGACAGAAACTTAGACATCAAATGGGCATCTTTGATTCCCCTTTTCTTGAGAGGTCTATCTATATCATCTACACCTTGATATTCCCAAGAGGATTTTGCATGTCTAACTATGTATAATGTTTTCACACAGTGATTGTTTAGTTAAGTAAATATAAAAATTAAGGTTCTAATCTCTCAATTTTCCATGATAAATCTTCTTTTAAAGAGTAAAGAATTCGATCGTGCATTCTATTGGGTCTTCCTTGCCAAAATTCAATAGTTATTGGTTTTACCATGAAACCACCCCAATGAGGAGGTCTAGTTATTTTTTTTCCTTTAAACTTTTCTTCAAATTTTTTAAGATTTTTTTCTAAAATATCTCTTGATTTTACAACAGTGCTTTGATTAGATGCCCATGCTCCAAGCTTACTTCCATCAGGTCTAGATTCAAAATATTCATCAGATAAATTTTCTGGTAGTTTTTTAGCGTTACCCTTAATAATAATTTGTTGTTCTAAAGCTGGCCAAAAAAAAGATAAACAGACATGATTATTTTCCTGAATAGCTTTTCCTTTCTCAGAATTATAATTAGTATAAAAAATAAAACCCTCCAAGGTGTATTTCTTTAGGAGTACGATTCTACTTTTTGGATAATTATCTTTATCAATGGTACTCAGAGATACTGCATTTGTTTCCTCTACAGTATTTGATGCATCGGCATTTAAAAACCACTTCTGAAATAATTCTAAGGGGTTTTCTGGGCAATTACTTTCTAACAACTGATGTTTCTCATAGGATTTTCTGTAGTAACTTAGATCTTTTGACATTAGATAATATTTATGTAGGTAAAAATACGAAGGATTTTATGACTCAAAAGAAAATAATAATAAAAGATTTTAAAGGATCTCAGACTTTCTTTTGCTGAATTCCAAAATATAAAATGATATACCCAATCAAAACAATAGTATGAAACAACGTACTATTGTTTATTAAATCTGATGCACTTATTTTGGTTACTTGAACAATTGTTCCAAGAGTCATTATTAGAAAGAAAAGTGAAAAATATTGTTCTCTTTTTCCGTTTTTTAAGTTGAGTACATTCATAATAAAAAAGAAAAATAAAATTGGGGCATAATTTCCAATTACCAACATAAAATTATTAACATAACAAGTGGCTAATACAAAACCAACAAGCTGAATATAACTAATAATAGTTAGTACGTATGCGGTTTTACCTTTAGTAAATACTTTGATGGTATAATTAAAAATACAAAAAGTTCCACCTGCAGCAAATATGAAGGTTAAAAGCCTTGGGTAATAACTTTGATTTAAAGGCTCAAAAAAACCATGATTAAGACCTCCCATAAAAGCAGATAGGCCTATAAATAAAATAAAAAAACCTAGTGAGTTATCTGGAGATTTATTGGTCTTACCGTTTCCCAATGTTAATCCAGCAAGAAATAAACAAACGATGGAAAGTGCAAAATCTGATATTGAAACTAATTCTAATGCATTAATCATAGTGATTTTTTAAATAAAATTAACCCGGTAAATGTATAAGCTCCATTTAATATTAAAACAAAAAACTCAAAATCAAATTTAAAATAATTTATTGTTAAGTAATTAGTTGCTAGAGTTAGTATAGGTGCAATAACACAAATGAAGGGAACAGCTTTATCCTTTACTTTAAATTTGGTGAAAAGTCCGAAAGAATACAAGCCTAATAGAGGACCATAAGTATATCCAGCAAATGTGAATATTTTTGCAATAACACTTTCATCTGCAATAAAATATTTAAAAATTAGAATAACAGCAATGAGTATAACTGAAAATAAGATATGTATTCTTTTTCTAATATTTTCTTGCTTTTGAGTATTTTTTTTCTTGTCAATTTCTAAAATATCTATACTAAATGATGTGGTTAAAGAGGTTAATGCTGAATCTGCACTTGAGTAGGCCGCAGCTATTAACCCTAATAGAAAAAACATCCCAGTGGCCAATCCTAGAGACCCTTTAGTAGCAATAATAGGAAAGAGTTGGTCTTTATGAGCGTCGATTCCATTTTGCTGAGCATAATCTGTTAGTAAAACTCCAAGTGCCAAAAAGAAAAAATTAACAATCACTAAAACAATTGTAAACCAAAACATATTTTTTTGGGCATCTTTTAAGTTCCTACAGCTAAGATTTTTTTGCATCATATCTTGATCTAAACCTGTCATTACAATAGCTATGAAAGCTCCAGAAAAGAACCTTTTCCAAAAATAACTTCCAGCTTTATAGTCTTCAAAAAAGAAAGTTTTAGATAGTTCACTGTCAGCAACATAGGTGAATATATTTGAAATGTTCATTTCATTAGAAATGGTATAAATACAAACACCAACGGCTATAAGCATAAACAATGTTTGTAATGTGTCAGTCCATACAATAGTTTTGATACCTCCCTTAAAAGTGTATAACCAAATTAATAATATAGTAATGGTTACAGTTAACCAAAATGGAATTCCAAATTCATCAAATAATAGTAACTGTAATACATTAGCAACTAAAAATAAACGGAATGCTGCACCAATAGTTCTAGACAATAAAAAAAATGATGCCCCTGTTTTGTATGAATACTTACCAAATCTATCTTTAAGATAAGTATAAATAGATGTTAGATTCAATTGGTAATATAAGGGCAGTAAAATTAATCCAATGATTGCATATCCAACAATATAACCCAACACCATCTGCATATAACTCATACTTTGATCCTCAACCCAGCCAGGTACAGAGATAAAGGTAACACCTGATAGGGATGCACCAATCATCCCAAAAGCTACCAAATACCATGGAGATGAATTGTTAGCTTTAAAAAATGTATTGTTGTTTGCCTTTCTACCTGTAATAAATGAAATAAATAGGAGTACACTAAAATATCCAACAATCAGTAGCAGTATATGTAATGGTTTCATGGTTATTACAATTCAATTTACAAATACGAATATATATGTTTTAGATTATAGATTGTGAAAAATAATAGAAAGACTGAAAAGATAAATTATGTAATTATCTTTTCAATTTTTCATCAATTCGTCATTCATAATTCGTAATTTTACTTTCATGGAATTTTCATCAAAACTTCTTGAAAATGCAGTAAATGAAGTAGCACGTTTACCAGGTATAGGTAAAAGAACTGCCTTACGACTAGTGCTACACCTTTTAAAACAGCCTGCAGAAAACACCAATTATTTAACAGAATCTCTCAAGATATTAAGAACGGAAGTTAAAACTTGTGAAAAATGTCATAATATTTCTGACACTGTATTGTGTGAAATTTGTAATAATCCTAAAAGAGATTCTTCTATTGTATGTGTTGTTGAGGATATACGCGATGTTATGGCCATTGAAAACACCTCCCAATTTAGAGGTTTGTATCATGTTTTAGGAGGTAAAATTTCACCTATTGAAGGTATAGGCCCTCAAAACTTAGAGATAGATAGCTTGATAGAAAAAGTTAAAAATAATGAAGTAAAAGAATTGATCTTTGCATTGAGTTCAACCATGGAAGGTGACACAACTAATTTTTACATATTCAAACAAATTGAAAAGTTTGGTGTGGCAACCTCAACTATTGCACGTGGAATATCTGTAGGAGATGAGTTAGAATATGCAGATGAAGTTACTTTAGGAAGAAGTATTGTAAATAGGATTCCTTTTGAACAAAGTATAAAATTATAAAAATTAACACTTGTGTTAATCAAATATTAATAGCATTACTAAAAATATTAATTTTCCCAGTTATTTTTTTTTCGAATATTCTTGTAAAGCTTAATTCCTAACATCATTAATATTCCAAATAAAATAATTCCAACAACTCCCCATATCCAAGAAATTGAACTTTTTAAAACAACTAAGAACACTATTGCAAACAATAAAATGGTAGCTACTTCATTCCATATCCTTAATTTAAAAGAAGTAAATTTCACTATTCCCTTTTGTTGTTGAATAAACACCTTATGGCATCCAGCATGGTAAAAATATAAAGCTAAAACAAATGATAATTTAATATGCATCCAAGGCATTAGTAAATATGAAGGTTCTAAATAGAGCATCCAAAAAGCAAATAAACTCGCCAGAACTGCTGATGGCCAGGTAATGATATACCAAAGGCGTTTACTCATTAACTTGTATTGTGTTTGTAAAATAGATTTTGCTGTTTCTTCTTTTTGTTCAGCTTCTGCGAAATAAATAAATAATCTAACGATGTAGAATAAGCCAGCAAACCAGGTGACAACAAAGATAATGTGTAAAGCTTTTATATAGGCAAGATCCATAACTGTTAATTTTGAATAGCTTTCTTTTCCCAATTATTAATCCAATTTACCATGACATCTACCCAATCATCATTATCATTCATACATGGTATGTGTTTGTAATCTGTTCCACCTGCTTCTAAGAAGTCTTCCTTTCCTTCCATGGCTATTTCTTCCAGTGTTTCCAGACAGTCAGAAACAAAAGCTGGAGTAATCACAGCTACTTTTTTCTTACCCATTTCAGGGAATTTTTCCAATTCAAAATCTGTGTAGGGTTTTAACCAAGGATCTTTTAGTAATCGAGATTGAAAAGAGTTACTATAAGTTCCTTCTTTTAAGCCTAATGTTTTTACAATTCCTTTGGTAGTTTCAAAACATTGATGTCTATAACATGTATGATGAGCAACAGAATTACGTTCACAACATTTACCATCTAATTTACAATGATTATTTGTTGGGTCTGATTTTCTGATATGTCTTTCTGGGATTCCATGATAAGAGAACAACACATGATCATACTCAAAATCACTTAAGTGATATTTAATGTTATCGCTCATCGCTTTGATATAGTCTGGTTTGTTGTAAAAAGGAGGTAAAATATCCATGGTTATATTTGGATATTTTTTAGCTACAATTTGTTCCGCTTTAACGGTTACTGTCTCATAAGAAGACATGGCATAGTGAGGGTATAGTGGTACTAATAAAATTTCATCTACACCTTGATCGATTAATTCTTTAAAGCCTTTTTCCATACTCATTGAACCATATCTCATAGCTAAAGTAATAGGGATCTCAACTTTATTAGTAACTTTTTTAGAAAACCTTTCTGATATTACTACTAGAGGTGATCCTTCATCCCACCATATTTTTTTATAAGCTGCTCCAGATTTTTTTGGTCTAATTTGTAAAATTATTCCCTTTATGAGTAAAAAACGCTTCCAATAAGCAACATCTATTACACGTTCATCCATTAAAAACTCACCTAAGTAGCGTTTAACGTCTTTTGTTTTTGTAGTATCTGGTGAACCTAAGTTAATAAGTAAAACTCCTTTCATTTTTTTGCTGAATTTATTTCAGTGAATTGTTATTAATTCTAATTTAATTGATTGGTTACTTCATACAAAGCTATACTTAAACTATGAATTACATTCATAGAAGAATTTTTTCCAAACATGGGTATAGCAATGCTATAATCTAATATATTTATATTTTTTATACCATTTCTTTCGCTTCCCAAAAGTAACACGATTTTTTTATGATTTTTAAAATTAAAATTCTGAATATCGATACTTTTATCAGTAATTTCTATGCCTATAATTGTATTTCCTTCATCTTTTAATTGTTGAATGGTGTTTTCAAAATTAGTGTAAGTACAGTATTCTATTTGTTTAATGGTATTTCTTGCAGTTCTTCTAACAATACTATTTTCAATGGTTGGAGAATTTTCATGTAAATAAATTTTTGAAACCCCAAAACTTTCAGAAATACGAAAACACATTCCAATATTCTCAGGAGTTCTAATGGCATCGCAAACAATAGTAATGGGAAATTGTTTTCGTTTATTTTTAATATCGTAATGACTTAACTGTTTCAAAACTTATCATGTTTGCTGTTAAAAAAACCTACTGCAATTAATTATTAAGAGACATTACATATTTCTTAGGAGTGGTTCCAAATTTTTTCTTGAATGCTGCTATAAAATGACTAGATGAACTATACCCAACTTTAACTCCTACTTCATTTACATTAAGCTGATTACTCTCTAAAAGGCGTCTTGCATGTTCCATCTTATAATCAAATAAAAAACTAAAAACAGTATCTCCATAAATTTGCTTGAAGCCCTCTTTTAATTTTTTAATATTAAGTCCTATTTCATTAGCTAATTCTTGTAAACTTGGCGGCTCTGCCATATTAGAAATTATAATATCTTTTGCTTTTCTAATTTTTAATACATTTTGTTCATCCACTAAAAATGGGCAATACTCTCCTAAATTAGATTCATCCTGTTGAAAGTGAAGACTCAATAACTCGTATATTTTTCCTTTGATATATAAATCTCTTATAGAGCTATGAATACTTGAGTTAATAATTTGATTTAAAACAAGTAAAACCATTGGTTTAATTTCTACATCATCATAATATTTTTTATTGCTATTTTCTTTACTCAAAAAAGGGATGTAGCTAGCTTCTTTAGAAAATAAGGAGTGAAATTTTTCTATCGAAATTAATAAAGAAATCAGAATAGTTTTTGGGTAAATTTCTAAATTTATGGGTAAATCTCTTTGTGGATTGTAGAGAATAATCGAATGCTTATCCAAGACATCGAAAGAATAATTTCCATTATTAAATAGAAATTTTGAATTCCCTTTTACACAAAAGTGAATTTGTATGAATGTACTGTCTATATTTCTCTCAAATCGCAGCGTTTCATCACTACTATTTTGGAATTCAAGTATACGAAACCCATTTTCTAAATTAATTTCATCGAAAGAACTTCCAGCGACATTTTTTAACATTTTCTAATATTTTTTTAAAACCGTCTTTATTTAGAATGATTCTACACAATCTGGTTTGAATGTACTGATTTTACTACAAAAATACAATATTATTGATGTTTTTAAAATAAAATACATTTAAAAATCAAAGAACGATATAAAAAGTACTTTTAGCGACATTTTTATCTGTAATAACTTTATACTTTTGAACTTTCTTTTAATTGTTTGAATGAAATTAGATTATCACCAAAGAAATTTATACAATATAGGAGTAAGTTATAGAAAAGCTGATGCCCACACCCGTGGTCGCTACAGCTTGTCTAAACAAAATCAAATAGAATTATTAAAAGAAGCCAAATACATCGGTCTTGAGGGTATTTTTGTACTTTCTACTTGTAACAGGACTGAAATTACAGGTTTTGCAGAACATCCTTTTCAACTTATACAATTGTTATGTAAATATTCAGGGGGTAATGTAGAAGAGTTTGCTCAAATTTCTTATGTTTTTAAGTCTAATGAAGCTGTAAATCAATTATTTAGAATAGGTACAGGTTTAGAAAGTCAAATTTTAGGTGATTATGAAATTGTTGGTCAATTAAAATTAGCCTATAAGTTAGCTAAGAAATACCAAACTATTAATGCACATTTAGAAAGACTTTTAAATTTAGTGTTACAAGCTAGTAAGAAAGTTAAAAACACAACTCAATTAAGTTCTGGAACAACTTCTGTTTCTTATGCTGCCGTTCAATATATTATTGATAATGTTCCTTGTTATAATCAAAAAAATATTTTGGTATTTGGACTTGGAAAAATGGGAAAGCATACCTGTAAGAATTTAGCACAGTATACTAAAAATAAATCTGTGTGTCTAATAAATAGAACCGAAGAAAAAGCAATTTCTTTTGTTAAAGAACATTCTATGATAAGGAACTCATCAATAACTAACCTTTCACAAGAAATTGCTAATTCCGATATTTTGATTGTATCTACAGGTTCAGATACTCCAACAATTACTAAAAAACATATTTCACCTGAAAAGGAAATTTTAATTTTGGATTTATCTATGCCGGAGAATGTAGATTCCTCTGTTAACCAGTTAAAAAATGTATCTCTAGTAAACGTAGATAAATTATCTAAAATAACATTAGAAACTTTGTCTACAAGACAAAAAGAGGTTCCAAAAGCTGAGGAAATTATTGAAGTTTACAAAGAAGAGTTTAACGATTGGTTAAACAATAGGAAATTAGTACCTGCTATAAATGCTTTAAAAGAATCCCTAGAAATAATAAAAAAGGACGAAATTAATTTTCATAAGAAGAAAATTAAAAATTTTAATGAAACCCAAGCAGAGATACTTACCAATAGATTTATACAAAAAATTACAACTCAGTTTGTAAAACACTTAAAAGAGGAAGAGACATCAGTGAATGATAGTATTCAAATCATGTCTAAAGTTTTCGGAAATTCATAATAATACCCTATGCGGAAAATCATTAAAATAGGTACACGCGATAGCGAATTAGCGTTATGGCAGGCCAATAAAGTTCAAGGAATGTTGAATGAATTGGGGTATGAAACAGAAATTATTTCTATTAAATCTACAGGAGATATTATTCTCAATACACCCATTTATGAACTGGGAGTTACTGGAGTTTTTACAAGAAATTTAGACATTGCATTACTAAATAATGAAATAGATATAGCCGTACATTCTATGAAAGATGTTCCAACTATTTTACCAGAAGGAATAATTCAAGCTGCGGTTTTAAAAAGAGCAAATTACAGCGATATTATAGTTTTAAAGGATACTGAAGAATTTTTTGCACGTAAAGAAGCTATAATAGCAACAGGTAGCTTGAGAAGAAAGGCAATGTGGTTAAATCGTTATCCAACACATACTATTGTTGATTTAAGAGGAAATGTAAATACTCGTCTTAAAAAGTTAGAAGTTAATAACTGGAATGGTGCTGTTTTCGCAGCTGCTGGTTTAGAAAGAATAGGGAAACGTCCAGCAGGTGCAGTTAACCTTTCTTGGATGATTTCAGCTCCAGCTCAGGGAGCAATTATGGTTGCATCATTAGCAGAAGACGATTTTATAAAAGATGCATGTGAGCAACTTAATCACTATGAAACCGAAGTTTGTGTGACTATAGAACGAGAATTTTTACATCGTTTAGAAGGTGGATGTACAGCCCCAATTGGAGCAATTGCTTATGTAAACGAGAAAACACAAGAAGTTAATTTTAAAGGAGTGTTACTCAGTAAGGATGGAAAAAAGAAAATTGAGGTTGCAAAAATTGCGCCTTTAAACAAACATCGTTATTTGGCTAAAGATTGTGCAGATTATATTATTAATCGTGGTGGAAAACAATTGATTCTTGATGATATAGATATTCAAGAAGAAATAACTACACGAGTATTCTCAACAAAATCACTTGCTGTGAGTCAGACAAAATTATTTCATAAGAATATTGTTTCAGAAAGTTCTGATTTTATTAAAGTAAGATCAAATAGAATAGCCTCGAAAGTGATTAAAGAAGTTATAGAAAATGTAATTATTACTAGCAAAAACGGTGTAGAAGCCTTGCTAGATAATTTTACAAAAGAAGAATTAAACTTTAAAAATATTTTTTGTGTTGGTAGAAGAACCAAAAAGATGATCCAAGATAAAATAGGACCTGTAAATCATGCTGAAAAGAATGCTGAAAAGCTAGCAGAGTACCTTTCTAAAGAAATGAAAGGAAACAGCGTTACTTATTTTTGTAGTGATCTCCGTTTAGATACTTTAACTAGAATATTAACTGAAAATAAAATTAATGTTAATGAAGTTGAAGCCTATAAGACGATGTATAGTCCGGAGGTAGTTTCTGAAAATATTAATGGAGTTTTATTCTTTAGTCCATCAGCTATTGAAAGTTATCTTCAAAAAAACACTCCAGATAAAGTGGCTTTTTGTATTGGAACATCAACGGCCACTGAGGCAAACAAGTATTTTGAAAAAGTTGAAATTGCACAAATACCAACAGTAGAAAGTGTAATTGAATTAGTGAATTTATATTATGTATAATAGAACCAGAAGATTAAGGAAATCACCGGGCATAAGAAGATTAGTTCAAGAAACTAAACTTTCCGTAGATGATTTTGTATATCCTTTATTCATAGAAGAAGGGATTGGTATTAGCTCTGAAATTCCATCAATGCCAGGAATTAATAGATATTCATTAGATAGAGTTTCAAAGGAATTAGATGAGGTTGTTAAGCTAAACATTCCCGCAGTATTATTATTTGGTATCCCATCAAATAAAGACGATGTAGGAACAGAAACTTGGAATGATAACGGGATTATTCAAAAAGCTATTCGTTTTATTAAAAAAAACTATCCAACATTATACGTGATAACAGATGTTTGCTTTTGTGAATACACAACTCATGGTCATTGTGGAATTATACACGATAATGACTTAGATAATGATGCAACACTTATAAATATTGCCAAACAAGTAGTTTCTCATGCAAAGGCAGGAGTTGATATGGTGGCCCCATCTGGTATGATGGATGGAACTATTCAAATGGTTCGTGAAGCTCTTGATAATACAGGGTTTATAAATCTACCAATTATGGCATATTCAGTCAAATATGCATCAGCATTTTATGGTCCATTTAGAGATGCAGCAGACTCTGCACCAACTTTTGGTGATCGAAAAACATATCAAATGAATCCTGCGAATAGAGATGAAGGAATTCGCGAAGCCAATTTTGATGATCAAGAAGGGGCTGATATTTTAATGGTTAAACCTGCATTGTCTTATCTGGATATTATTAGTGATTTAAAAAATAACTTTGATAGACCAATAGCTTGTTATAATGTAAGTGGAGAATATGCAATGATCAAAGCTGCTGAAGAAAAAGGTTGGATAGATGGTGAAAAAGTAATGATGGAAAGTTTACTGTCTATGAAGAGAGCAGGAGCTAGTATTATCATTACTTATTTCGCAAAAGAGGCAGCTAGATTGTTGTCTTAATAAGTAATAAATTTTGTCTGATAACCTTACTAATCTAACCAATAAAATGGATGTTTAGTAAGTTAAACAACAACTAAAAAAATGAACTTTAAAAAGTCTCAAAAGCTTTACGAAAAAGGATTGGTGAATCTTGTGGGTGCTGTTAATTCGCCAGTAAGAGCATTTTCATCAGTAGGAGGAAACCCTTTGTTTATAAAAAGGGGAAGAGGGTCTCAAATTATAGATGTAGATGGCAATAAGTATGTAGATTTAGTTTTATCATATGGGCCAATGATTTTAGGTCATCGTCATAAAAAAGTTCAGAAAGCTGTTCATAAAGCACTAAAAAATGGGTACTCATTTGGAGCTTCAACAGAAAATGAAATAACACTTGCAAAAATAGTATGTGATGCATTTCCAGGAATGGATAAGGTAAGGTTTGTAAATTCTGGAACAGAAGCTGTTTTAAGTGGTGTCCGTCTGGCTAGAGCCTATACAGGTAAAGATAAAATTATTAAATTTTCAGGTTGTTATCATGGACATCAAGACTCATTATTGGTTGCTGCGGGTTCTGGATTAGCTACTTTAAGTATTCCTGGAAGTAAAGGAGTTCCAAAAGAGGCTGTAAAGAATACCTTAATAGCAACTTATAATGATTTAGACAGTGTAAAAAAACATTTTGAGGATCATTCTGATATAGCAGCTGTTATCATTGAACCAGTAGGAGGAAACATGGGAGTTGTTATTCCACAGAATGGTTTTCTCAAAGAGTTAAAAGACTTTTTACACACTAAAGGTGCGCTTTTAATTGCAGATGAAGTAATGACAGGTTTCCGCTCTAAGTTTGGAGGTGCGCAAGAACTTTTGGGAGCAGAAGCAGACATTACTTGTTTGGGAAAGGTAATTGGAGGTGGTTTTCCTGTTGGAGCTTATGGGGCTAGAAATGAAATAATGGAATATGTTGCTCCATTAGGTGGAATGTATCAGGCAGGAACATTAAGTGGAAATCCAATTGCAATGGCAGGTGGAATATCAACTTTAAAAGAGTTGAAAAGACAAAACCCTTATGAGAAATTTATTCATATTGGTGAGAGAATAGAGACACTTTTATTAAAAGCAGGGAAAAAATACGATGTTGATGTAACTGTTAATAGGTTTGGATCTATGATGAATCCATTTTTCACAAAAGTTAAAGTTACAAACTTTGCCCAAGCTCAAACTTCAGACACTAGCAAATTTGCTATTTTCTTTTGGGAAATGATTAAAAATGGAGTCTTTCTTCCGCCTTCTCAATTTGAAGCGTGGTTTTTATCCTCTGCTATTTCTGAGGAGGATCTTTATAAAATTGATAGAGCAGTAGATAAATCATTTCAGAAAATTCAGAAAAGCCAATGAGAATCTATGTGAGCATATTTTTATTAATAATGTTTGGCTGTAAATCAACCACTATAAAAACTAATGAAGTTTTTTTTCAAACCGCATCCAAAGGAGTCCTTTTTGGAGATGAAGATGAGCTGGTTTCCCAAAGCAATATTAGTTTTACTAATGCTAAAGATTGGAAATCTTTTATAGAAAAAATTAATGTTCCTAATACCTTTTCAAAAGTTACCATTGATTTTTCTAAACAACAACTTTTATGTGTTTTTGATACCATTAGAAATACTTCAGGATTTATAATAGAAATTGAAAATATATTTGTTAAAAAAAATGGTTTAAAAATTATTTATAATTCCATTAAACCCTCAGCTAAAGAAAGAGTAAATATGGTTGTTACTCAACCTTACCATATAGTGATAGCAAATAATAGAGAAAAAACAGTCACCTTTATACATAAAGATAACTTACAATAAAATGATAAAAAACGATTTATTTTTAAGAGCCTTGAGAGGTGAAACAGTAGATAGGCCACCAGTATGGATGATGCGTCAAGCTGGTCGTTATTTACCAGAGTTTATGGAAATTAAAAAGAAATATGATTTCTTTACACGTTGTAGAACTCCAGAATTAGCCTCTGAAATTACCGTACAACCCATTCGGAGATACGGTATGGATGCTGCTATATTATTTTCGGATATTTTAGTGATTCCACAAGCTATGAATATCGAAGTTGAAATGAAACCAGATTTTGGACCTTATCTTCCTAATCCAGTAAGAGATCAAAAAGGAGTAGACAATGTTATTATTCCTGATGTGAATACTGAATTGGGTTATGTGATGGAAGCAATTAAAGCTACTAAAGAAAAATTGAATGATGAAATTCCATTAATTGGTTTTGCAGGGTCTCCCTGGACAATATTATGTTATGTAGTTCAAGGGCAGGGTTCTAAGAATTTCGACAAAGCAAAAGAGTTCTGTTTTACAAACCCTAAAGCAGCTCATCAATTGTTACAAAAAATTACAAATACAACTATTGCTTACTTAAAAGCAAAAGTAATGTCAGGAGTAAATGCTGTTCAGGTTTTTGATTCATGGGGGGGGATGTTATCTCCCACAGATTACCAAGAATTTTCTTGGAGATATATTCAACAAATAATAGATGCATTAAAAGATTTTGCTCCAGTAATTGCTTTTGGTAAAGGTTGTTGGTTTGCCCTTAATGAAATGTCTAAATCTGGAGCAGCAGCTTTGGGAGTAGATTGGACTTGTTCGGCCAGAAATGCTCGATATCTGTCTGGAGGAAATATTACACTTCAAGGTAATTTTGATCCCTCTAGATTATTATCACCACCAGCCGAGATAAAAAAAATGGTACATCAAATGATTCGTGAGTTTGGAAAAGATAAATATATTGTAAACTTAGGCCATGGAATTTTACCAAATATTCCTCTAGAAAATGCCAAAGCATTTGTAGATGCAGTAAAAGAATATAAAGTTTAACATGCAGGCATGGGATGTCATAAAAGGAGTTCGTTTTAGTCAACTAAAAAGTTTATTGCTGTTTTTAATTAAGCATCCATTTTTTTTCATTTCTACTGTAAAAGCTACTTTTGATGTTCTAAGAATTTCTCAAAAAGAGTTTCCTAACACTCATGGATTTCATAATAAAGCTAATGCCTTTCGTCATGCCCTATGGAATATTTTTATTGCGAAGCAGTGTAGTTTGTTTTCTAGAAAAAGGCACAAAATAATTTCGTGGACTAAGGAGTTTACAGATTGGCATGAAGATTTTTCACCTAATGAGGAACTTCCAAGAATAATGGATCTCCATAATAATTGTATTGGAAGGGAACTGTTTCTTAAAACACCGAAGAGCACTCAAAAGCAATGGGTAATTCTTTTAAAGGAACAATTAAAAGATGCTGTTCTAATAGTTTCAGTTGATGATGTTTTAAATTATCCAAGACAATTAGTGTATCTTGAAAGCTGATAGAAAAGATTAAGAATTATTTTTAAAATAAAAAAATGCCTCACTTTATAGTAGATTGTTCAGAAAACATATTAGAATTAAAAGATCCTAAGGAAATTTTAAATGAGGTTTTCGAGACGGCTTTTTCTTCAGGTCTCTTTTCAAGAGATGCTATTAAAGTTCGTTTAAACCCTTTTAAATACTCTTTGGTTTTGGAAGGAAGTTCAGATTTTATTCATGTTTTTGGAAATATCATGGAAGGAAGAACAGCGGATCAAAAAGCACATCTCTCAAGAAAAATTGTTTCAAAATTAAATCAATTATTTCCAGAGGTACCAATTATTTCTATAAATATTAGAGATTTTGAGAAATCTTCATACATTAACAAAACAATGCTTTGAAACAGATGTTAAAACAAGTTTACGAGGGCTGTTCAGCTTATTTTGAGGTTTACGAGATTATTTCTCGTTTAAAGTTATGGAAATTCTTTGCGATTCCAATGCTAATAAGCTTTATAGTCTTTTCAATGATTTTGTTAATTTCTTTCTCTTTTTCTGATGCTATTGGGAATTATATTTCTAGTTTTTGGACTTGGGATTTCGGTAAAGAAACCATTAATACTTTAAGTAAAATTTTTGGCAGTTTATTAATTGTACTCATTGGTTTTATTAGCTTTAAGCATATCACTATGGCACTTTCAGCCCCTTTTATGGGTCCAATATCCAAGAAAATTGAAGATGATTTTAATGGAATAACATCACAGATAAAAACATCTACACCATCTGGATTATTATTTAGAGGAATTAGAATTAGCTTAAGAAATTTAATTAGAGAATTAGTATTGTCTATACCAATCTTACTGTTAGGGTTAATTCCCATAATTGGATTTTTCTCAGTTATTTTATTGTTTTTGATGCAATCCTACTTTGCAGGTTTTGGCAACATGGATTACACCCTAGAAAGACATTTTAGTTATCAAAAAAGTATTTTTTTTGTAAAAAAGAATAGAGGTTTAGCTATAGGTAACGGAATTGTATTTATGCTGTTTTTATTGATTCCTTTTATTGGTGTAATTTTAGTACATCCTTTTTCTGTTACAGCAGCAACAATAGTAACTGTTAAGTTAATGAACAAAGAGTGAATTAGTTATGAAAGATCAATTTTACAAGTATATAGAGAATTTACAAGATAGTATTACTTCTAAAATAGAGGGAATAGATGGTGTATCAAAATTTAAAGAAGATATTTGGAAACGAAGTGAAGGAGGAGGAGGAAGAACTCGTGTTATAGAAAATGGTGAAGTTTTTGAAAAAGGGGGTGTTAATATATCAGCTGTTCATGGTGAATTGCCGGAAGTATTAAGAAGACAATTTAACGTAGATGAAGGTAATTTTTATGCCTGCGGATTAAGTCTTGTCTTACATCCTAAGAATCCGTTTGTGCCAACAGTTCATGCAAATTGGCGTTATTTTGAAATGTACGATTCAAAGGGTGAAATTGTAACTCAATGGTTTGGTGGAGGGCAAGATTTAACACCTTATTATTTGTTCAACACAGATGCAGTCCATTTTCATACAATTTGTAAAAATGTTTGTGATCTTCATAACAAGGAATTTTACCCAATGTTTAAAAAGAACTGTGATGAGTATTTTTGGAATACCCACAGAAACGAGGCACGTGGTATAGGAGGTTTGTTTTTTGATTATTTAAAGGAAACAAATGTGTTTTCAATTCAAGACAGATTTAATTTTGTAACAGCTGTAGGAAATAGTTTTTTAGACAGTTATGTTCCAATAGTAGAAAAGAGAAAAATTATGACGTATGAAAAATCCCATAGAAGCTGGCAAGAAATACGAAGAGGACGTTATGTAGAATTTAATTTAGTTCACGATAGGGGTACGTTATTTGGTTTAAAAACTAAGGGTAGAATAGAAAGTATTTTAATGAGTTTACCGCCAATAGTTCAGTGGAAATATAATTATAGTCCTGATGTAAATTCTGAAGAAGAAAAATTAATTAAAGTTTTAACAAATCCAATAGATTGGGTCTAAAGATTAATTTCTAAATTTATTGAAAAAACATGAAAAAACATTTATTACTTCTAATTGCTATTTCAATTTCTCTCTCTGTTAGTTCTCAGGAAATTATTAAAAAAGTAACGTTATTATGGGACACTTCTTATAGTATGATAGACAGAAATCTGGATAATGATTTAAATTATTTGGATGAGTTTTTTTTAAAAAACACAAATTCAGACGTTACTCTTGTTAAATTTAGTAATGACATTATTTTAAACGAGACTTACAGTATTAAAAATAGTAATTGGTTAGATTTAAAAAAAGAACTTCAAAACACAACGTATGACGGTTCAACAAACTATAATAAATTAAAAGTTACAGAAACAGATCATGTTTTGTTATTTTCAGATGGATATTCTTTCCATAAAAAGTTTCCAAAAATTAAATCTCTTCTTACAATTATCTCCAGTAATAAAGAATATAATTCAGATTTTTTTAATTCAATTACAAAAGACTCCGGAAAAGAGTTTATTGATTTAAAAACTATTGAAACTAATAAATCTAAAGCCTCAGAATTTAAGACTGTTAAGGGGAGGGTTAGTGATGAAAATGGATACCTTTCAAATGTTGTTGTTATTTCAAGAGATAACAATTTAAAGACCGTAACAGATAGTTTAGGTAATTTTTCTATTAAGGCACAGATGAGAGGAATTCTAGAATTTAGATACATAGGAAAAAACACGATTTTATCTAGAGTTTCAGAAAGTGCTGTAAAAAATATCTATATGACTGACGGTAATATGGTTCTTGATGAGTTAGTCCTTGAAAGTAAGAAAGAAGAAGTAATAGATAATGGGTACGGTAAACTAGATAAAAAAAGATTAGGGTACTCTATTGAGACATTAGATGGAAATAAAATAATACCTTCAAATACTGATGTAAAAGATGCTGTAGCAGGTAAATTCGCAGGTATAAAAATAGGAAATAATGATGATTTAAGTCAGTTTGTAGGAAGAGGTAGATACACTACTATTTTAGGAAATCAATACGGTCTTGTAGTTGTTGATGGCTTGGTAATTAAACAAAGTAACTCTTCTAGAGATGCTGGTTTTATTGCTGACACAGGTTTTATTGATCCAGCAAATATAGAGAGTGTTACTTATTTAAAAGGTTTAGCAGCGACTAATATATACGGAAGTGATGGTAGTAATGGAGTATTGCTTATAAAAACAAAAACAGGAACTTCGAGCTATAAAAAGAAAAAGAAAAGACAATTAGGGAATACCCCAATTTATATAGATGATACAGAAATTAAAGAAGTTGTTGATAAACCCTACATAAAACAAGTATCTCAAACTAATACTATTGAGGACGCCTATAAAATGTACCTCTCTCAAAGAAAATTATATGGAAAAGATATCAATTTCTTTTTTGACATAGCATCTTACTTTAAAAATTGGAATAATCCATATTTAATGAAGCGAGTATTGTCTAACGTTCTAGAAATAAATAAAGAAACAAATCTTGAAACATTAAGGATATTGGCTTATAAATATGATCAATATAATATGTTTGATGAATCTATTAAAGCTTATGAACAAATAATCTCCATAAAACCATCAGAATCTCAGGCCTATAGAAATTTAGCTTTAAGTTATCAACTCAACAAGCAATTTACAAAAGCCCAGGAAGTTCATAATAAAATATACAATAATAAATATACTGAGGTCAGTTCATTTTCTGGATTAAAGCAAACCATTAATTCAGAATATAAAAATTTAGTAGCCTTGCACAACTCAACTTTAGTTGCTGCCGATATTCCTGATTTTTATAAAAAAAATACAGAGTATGATACACGTATAGTGTTCGAATGGAGTTATTTTGATGCCCAATTTGATTTGCAAATTGTAAATCCTCAGCAAAGATATTATACTTGGTCACATACACAAAATGAGGAGCGTTCTAGAATTATAAAAGAAACCGCTCAAGGTTATGGATTAGAAGAGTTTTTTATCACTAAAAAAGATAAAGGAGAATGGTTATTTAATTTAACCTATTATGGTAAAAAGACAGGTGATAATTCTATCCCTACTTACCTTAAAATAACAGTTTATAATAATTTTGGAAGACCTAATCAAACAAAAAAAGTAACTGTTAAAGAGTTGAATGATTTGAATAAAAAAGAAACTATTTTAAAACTCAAAATTTAATTATTTTAGTGAATAATTATCATATTATTAACAAAAGCTTCAATATGGTAAATTATTTATTCAAAATTTAATTAAAATAGAATATTTATTGAATTTAATTTATTTTAAACATCTTTTTTCAATTCTAATAGTTATTCTTTTATCACTCATTTTTCGTATTTTTGCAATCTCAAAACCAATGTACAATGGCTAAGTTCGAGTTAAAATTACCTAAGATGGGAGAAAGTGTTGCTGAAGCAACAATTACATCCTGGTTAAAGGAAGTTGGAGATACCGTAGAATTAGATGAAGCAATTGTTGAGATAGCCACAGATAAAGTTGACTCTGAAGTACCTAGTGAGGTTGAAGGAACACTTGTTGAAATTTTATTTGAAAAAGATGCTATTGTTGCTGTAGGTCAAACTATAGCTGTTATTGAAACTAATGGTGGTGAGGAAACTTCAAATCAATCTTTTGAAGAAAATGAAGAGGTAATTGAACAAGTTGTTCAGTTACAGAAAACCGTTGAATACGCCTCAGAAATAAAAAATTCACCGATAACTAAGACTTCAGATTCAGGAAAATTCTTTTCACCTTTAGTGAGAAAGATTGCAGAAACCGAAGGTTTGTCTATGGAAGAATTAAATACACTTTCAGGCTCAGGAAAAGACGGAAGAGTTACTAAAAATGACATACTTTCTTACATTGAAGATAGAAAAAATTTACAGCCAGAAAAAGCCATAAAAACTGAAACCATACCATTGGAGACTAGTAATTTTATCAAATCTGTTCCAACTTCGTTTAATGGTGAAGATGAAATTATAGAAATGACTCGTATGGGTAAATTAGTTTCTAAACATATGGTGGCCTCTGTTCAAACCTCCGCACATGTTCAATCCTTCATTGAAATAGATGTTACTAATATTGTAAAGTGGAGAGCTAAAGTCAAAGATGCATACTTTACAAGAGAAGGTGAAAAATTAACTTTTACCCCTATCTTAATGCATGCTGTAGCAGCTACAATCAAAAAATTTCCTATGATAAATATTGCTGTACAAGGTGATACTATTATAAAGAAGAAAAATATTAACCTTGGTATGGCCGCTGCACTGCCTGATGGTAATTTAATAGTACCAGTTATTAAAAATGCAGATCAATTAAACCTAGTTGGTATGACTAGGCAAGTAAATGATTTAGCATTAAGGGCAAGAAATAATAAATTAAAACCCGATGAAATCCAAGACGGAACCTATACAGTAACTAATGTGGGAAGTTTTGGATCTGTAATGGGTACACCAATAATTAATCAACCCCAGGTTGCGATATTAGCTCTTGGAGCTATTCGTAAAGTTCCAGCAGTCATAGAAACTTCTGAAGGAGATTTTATTGGGATTAGACAAAAGATGTTTGTATCTCATTCTTATGACCATAGAGTTGTTAATGGAGCATTAGGAGGAATGTTTATCAAGACCTTAAAAGAAACCCTTGAAGCTTGGGATATAAATCAAGAATTTTAATAAATAAAATAAAAAAAAATGAAAAAAGTACTTATTGCATTATTAGTTATTACAACATTATCAGCAACAGCTCAAGAATCTGTTTTATTACGTTTAAACTATACTAAAGGAGATAGTTTCTTAGTAACTACCGAAAGTAATCAAAGCATGGGAAATCAAGGGGGTATGAATATGAAAATGACTATGGGAATGATAGTTACCGATGTATCAGAAGAAAATATTAAAACTGAGTCTCAAATAACAGCTGTTGTAATGGATATGATGCAAGGTGGTATGACTATGAGTTATGATTCTAATAAAAATGATGAAGAATTAGATCAGATGGGTCAAATGTTAAAATCACAATTTGAACCAATGATGAAAGTAATCATCTACAATACTTTAGATTCTCAAGGTAATGTGATTGATACCAAACTAGATCCTGCGATACCAGGTATGGAGCAAATGACTAACAGGGCAATGAACACCATCAATTACCCTAAAGAAAAAGTTTCTGTTGGCTCTTCTTGGATCTCTGAAAATGAAATTCAAGGAATGAAAATGACGATGAACTATACAGTAAGTAGCATTGCAGATGGTCTTGTTACTTTAGATATTTCAGGGGATACGAGTGGGGCAGTAACTGGAAAAATGAAAGGAAAAACAACCATTGATTCAAGTACTGGTATTTCAAACAGTTCAGAAATTGAGATGACTATTACTACTCAAGGAATGAATGTTAGTGGAAAAACCAAGACAACGATATCTAAAATATAATTATTTTTAAACATTAAAAAAACCTCTAGAATTTCTAGAGGTTTTTTTTGTATATTTTTTAAAAATTCTAAGCTAACATCGTAACAGGGTTTTCAATATAAGCTCTTACAGTTTGTAAGAATTGAGCTCCTGTAGCACCATCTACGGTTCTATGATCACAAGCTAAAGTTACTTTCATGGTGTTTCCAACAACAATAAGACCGTCTTTTACTACTGGTTTTTGCTCAATAGCTCCTACGGATAAAATGGCTGAATTAGGCTGATTAATAATAGATGTAAATTCTTGAATACCAAACATTCCTAAATTAGAAATTGTAAACGTACTGCCTTCCATCTCATTAGGAGCAATTTTTTTATTTCTTGCTTTTCCTGCTAAATCTCTAACGTTTTCACCAATTTGAGTTAAACTCATTTGGTCTGTAAATTTTAATACAGGAACTAAAAGCCCATCGTCTACAGCAACCGCAACCCCTACATGAATATGTTGGTTGTATCTAGTTGTATCTCCATTCCAAGAAGTATTTACTTGGGGATGCTTTTTTAATGCCATTGCACAAGCTTTTACTACCATATCATTAAACGATACTTTGGTTTCTGGCAATGCGTTAATTGTTTTACGAGACGAAATTGCATTGTCCATGTCTAACTCAATAGTGAGGTAGTAATGTGGAGCAGTAAATTTAGACTCTCCTAAACGCTTTGCTATAACTTTACGCATTTGAGAGTTTTTTACTTCTTCGTAAGACTCTTCACCAACAGGAGTATAGGTAGCTAATGGTGATACAGTTTGTGTTGTTAGACTTGGTGTTGTTTCAACTGCAACAGAATCAGGAGTGTAGTTTTCTACATCCTTTTTTACAATTCTACCATTTTCTCCAGAACCTTTCACTTCTACTAAGTTTATACCTTTATCTTTTGCGATTTTCTTGGCAAGAGGAGAAGCAAAGATTCTACCTCCAGTATTATTAGACTGAGAAATTACAGCTGTTTGTTCTTCAATTTGTTTTGTTTCAGGAGTAGAAGTCTTTTTTTTAGCTTCAATAGTATCAGTAGAGATATTACCTTCTTTATGAGCAGTTATGAGTGAAGACACATCTGTTCCTTCAGGTCCAATAATGGTTAATAAACTATCTACTTTTGCACTTTCTCCTTCTTGAACACCAATATGTAATAAAACACCTTCATAAAAGGATTCAAATTCCATAGTAGCTTTATCTGTTTCAATTTCAGCTAAAATATCTCCTTCTTCAACTTTGTCACCTACTTGTTTTAACCACGAAGCTACTGTTCCTTCTTCCATGGTATCACTTAACCTCGGCATAGAGATTATTTGAACTCCATCAGGAATTGATAAAGAGGTAGTTTTTGTTGTTGTTTCTTCTTGAGGTGTCTCCTCTGAAGGAGCACTATTTAAAATCCCTGAAATATCTTCTCCTTCATCACCAATAATAGCTAAAAGAACATCTACTGGAGATGTTTCTCCTTCTTGAACTCCTATATGAAGTAAGGTTCCTTCATTAAAAGATTCAAATTCCATGGTTGCTTTATCAGTTTCAATTTCAGCAAGAATGTCTCCTTCTTCAATTTTATCACCTACTTTTTTTAACCATTTAGCCACAACACCTTCTTCCATGGTGTCACTTAAGCGAGGCATGTTTACTACTATTGCCATATGTTATCCTAAATTATTTTTTAATCTTGCTCTTTTAATTTTTGAAAACTAAAATTATAAGAGTTATTCTTTTTTTATCCTTACTATGCTATTTGATAAAAGGGTAATCTTCTTGTTCGTAAACCACATCATGTAATTGACTGACTTCAGGATATGGAGATTCTTCAGCAAATTTTTCACATGCTTTAACCATATCTTTAACCTCCACATTTATTTTTTCGATTTCTTCATCTGTAGCATACTTTTTTTCTTTTATGACATCAAGTATCTGAGTAATTGGATCAATTTTTTTGTATTCAGCAACTTCATCTTTAGTTCTATAATGTTGAGCATCTGACATTGAGTGCCCACGATAACGATAGGTTTTCATTTCTAAGAATGTTGGCCCTTCACCTCGTCTTGCTCTTTGTATTGCTTCATCAACAGCTTCGGCTACTTTAATAGGATTCATTCCATCTACTGGTCCACATGGCATTTCATAGCCTAAACCTAATTTCCAAATATCAGTATGGTTTGCAGTTCTTTCTACTGAAGTTCCCATTGCATATCCATTATTTTCAACAATAAATACTACAGGTAATTTCCAAAGCATAGCCATATTAAATGTTTCATGAAGTGAACCTTGTCTTGCGGCACCATCTCCAAAACAAGTAAGGGTAACCCCATCATTTCCTTTATACTTATCACCAAATGCAATTCCTGCACCTAAAGGAATTTGACCACCAACAATTCCGTGGCCACCATAAAAACCGTGTTCTTTTGAAAAAATATGCATTGAACCTCCCATACCTTTTGAAGTTCCAGTTACTTTACCATATAATTCTGCCATTACTTTTTTTGGGTCAACTCCCATACCAATGGGTTGAACATGATTTCTGTAGGCAGTAATCATTTTATCTTTAGACAAGTCCATGGCATGTAAAGCACCAGCTAAAACAGCTTCTTGGCCATTATATAAGTGAAGAAAACCTCTAACTTTTTGTTGGATATATACCGAAGCTAATTTGTCTTCAAATTTTCTCCAAAATAACATGTCTTTATACCAGTTAATATAGGTTTGCTTAGTGACTTTTTTCATTCTTTTTTATTGTTTTTTTTCAAATTAGAACTCCCAAAAAATTAATGGATTCCTAGTACAAAAATAAATGAATTAAATAGAATAAAAAAAGTAGTGGTAATTAAATTAATTACAACGATTTCGTTTGGTAGAATTATTTGTCTTTTGCTATGATAACAGTGGCTTTAGCACCTGTAGCAAGATTCCATTCATTGGAAGAAATAACGTTTCCAGCATCATCAAAAACTGTAAAACCAGCTGTGTTTGGTCCAGAAGTTCCTTGGTTTAATGCAATAAAAGCAATTTTATTGATTCCTACCTCTAATGGCAGATCAAAACTTTGGTAAGAACTATATAAGGTGATGTTTCTAATTACAGGAATGTCATTGATGGTAATTGATACTCTATCTCCATCTGGATATTGAAAATCTCTACAAATAATTCTTACAGATTTAGATTGTGTTCTGAAGCTTCCAAGATCTTGATCAATCTTAGGAAAAGGCGCATTTATTTTTTTCCATGATTTTAAAAAACGTTCTTCAGATATTTTAGCTTCTGAAAGAATTCCCTTATCCTTGAGGTCATCTTCTTTTTTCTTTTTAGCGTCTTTTTTCTTTTTATTATCGTATGCTTTCTTAAAACCATTATTATTTCCAATTTCTAAAGACATTGGTTTTTTAACTGTTTTTTGAGGGATTCCTATAATAACTCTATTTCCTGAACTTTTCTTATTTGAATCATAGATTGTATCTGTCTGACTGAAAACAGACAGAGAAAAAAATAAAAAAAGGTAAATAAAAATGTTTAAGAATAATTTCAAATTAAATAATATTTTTATAAAATATATTTTACAAATATAATGCCGTTATTAAAGCATCACCATTAGATTTTGTTAAAACTTGTTATTCTACATCAAAATTGAAGTAGGTGTTAGGAAATGGTTCATCTACCAATGTAAAATGCCACCATTCATTGTCATAGGGTTTAAAACCGTTTTTGATCATAATATTTCGTAAAAGCATTCTATTTTTTTCTTGTTTGTTAGATAGATTTTTATGGAATACATCTGATGTAGCTCCAAAAAAGTCATAAGAACTCCCCATGTCTAGCTCTTTATTGGTTTTTATATCTATGAGAGATAGGTCTACGGTACTTCCTCTGGTATGACTAGATTTTGAGGCGATGAAACCTAGTTTAAATAAATTTGATTTTTTAACATCTGGATAATACAATGACTTCATTAGTGTGTCTTTCATAACCCTAGCCCACCTGACAAAGTGATTTACAGCTTGTTGAGGTCTGTAGGCATCAAAAATTTTAAGACTCAGCCCAGAATCTAATAATTTAGTTTGAATTTTTTTTAGCGCCTTAGCTGTAGGTATTGAGATAATTACCTTATTTTCTTTATACCCATCTATAGGTATTCCAACAAAATTTTTTGAAGTGTAGTATCTAAGCTCTTTTTTTATAGTAGAATCAATTTCCAATAAATAAGTAAACCCATTAGGTAGTTTTTGACCTTTACCCTCATAGCAAAATAAAATAATAAAAAAAATAATATATCTTTTCATGTGCTAAAAGTATAGAAAATATTTAATTTTGCACCCCTATGGAAGCATTAACATTAACTACACCAGCACTCTTATTTTCGGCAATTTCTTTAATTATGTTAGCCTATACAAACAGATTTTTAGCCTATGCAGCAGTAATTAGAAATTTACATGCTGTTTATTTAGATAAAAAAGATGAATCACTATTAAGACAGATCAAAAACTTAAAACTTAGGTTAACACTAACGCGATGGATGCAAATATTCGGGATAGGAAGTTTATTGTTATGCGTTTTAACCATGTTTTTAATTTATATAGAGTATAAAATCGTAGCTATATGGTTATTTGGTATAGCACTATTGTTATTGCTTGTTTCTCTTGCCTTATTAATTAGAGAAATACAGATTTCATCGGAAGCATTAGAACATCATCTAGCCGACATAGAAGAACATTTGAAAAGAAAATAAGAGTTATCATATTTCAAACAACTCTTATTAAATGGTATAACTAAACTTTACACTATTTTTTCTTTCTCATTTAATTATTATGTTGTTAGATACTCGAAATACTACCACCAGAGGATGTTTTTTTTGTTATTGTCTCTGGGTTTCCATCAAAGGAAATACTTCCGCCACTACTTGCTTTTCCATCTATAGTACTTGAAGCATGTACACTTATGCTAGCACCACTACTTACTTTGGCAGTAACGTTTTGAGATACTAATTTATAAGCATTTATTGAGCTTCCACTTGAAGAATTAGTTGTATGAATAGTGGTTTCACCTTTAATTTTCATGTTTGAGCCACTACTAGAACTTGATACCACACTGGTAGCATTTACATCTATATTGGCACTTGCGCCACTACTAGTACTCGAAGTAAAATTAACTGCTGTGACCTCAATAGCTACTTGAGCTCCACTACTAGAACTAACATTAAGATCTGTGGCTTTTAATACATTACTAGTTGTCAGATTACTTCCACTGGAAGCTTTTAATTCTTCTATAGTATTTACTGTTAAGTACACTTTTTTAGATGCAGACCTCCAAATATTTTTTTCAGTGTAAATTTTCAATTTTCCATCTTCAACTTCAGTGATAATGATGTCATGTAAATTTTCATCAGCTTCTACAGTTAGTGATACTTCATTCCCTTGGTCTATTATTAATTCTATACCTGTACTTACTTTTACTTTAGTAAAATCCTCATTAATATCTCTTTTAATGGAGATTACATTATTGTTACCTTCAATTCTATTGAGCATATCTATACCACATGACGAAATGGTAGTAAGGAACAAGAAGGCTGTAAATTTAATCATTATTAGTCTCATATTTTTTTTTGGTAAATTTATAATTTTATTTATATTTAATTAAATACTGATTACTCAATTGTTGTTTTTTTTAGATGAACTGTTTTAAATATTAGATTTTTATCTATTTGATAAAAATTGAGATTATAATACTACTTTAACAACTTGTATGTTAACTATTATACTACCATCATGAAAAAATATTTATTACTAGTATCTCTACTATTTTCATTGTTTGCTCTTTCGCAAGAACAAATTGAAACTATAGATGACATTCAATTAGAACAAATAAAACCCAATCAAATAAAAAAATATTGGTTAAAAATGATAGATAATGGGTTGGCTCAGCCTGTTTATATTCCTATTATTGTTGCTAAAGGTACTGTAGAAAAACCAGTCTTAGGTCTTACCGCTGCAATTCATGGAAATGAAGTAAATGGAGTAGCAGTTATTCAAAGAGTATTGGCAGATATTACTATAGATTCTCTACAAGGAACCATTATAGCCGTTCCAGGATTAAACGGTATTAGCTTGCCTTTACATCAAAGAAGATATATAGACAATGAAGATTTAAACAGAAATTTTCCAGGAAAAGAAAACGGAAATAGAACCCAGCAGTATGTCTGGAATATAAAAACTAAAATACTCTCAAAAATAGACTATCTTATAGACATGCACACTGCTAGTTTTGGTAGAGAAAATAGTTTGTATGTAAGGGCAGCTCTGGAAGATCCAGAAATTAAAAAAATGGCAACACTACAAGATGCAGATATTATTCTAAAAAATAAAGGAGTTCCTAGTGCTTCAAATCAAGCTTCTACAACTCGAACAATGAGGGCAGAAGCTATGCTTATGGGAATACCAACTATTACCGTAGAATATGGAAACCCTCAAGTATTTCAGCCAGAAATGATAGAAAGAGGAAAGGTAGGAGTTACAAATATTATGAGTTGGCTACATATGATTCCTCAAAAAAAATCTGTAGTTTCAGCCCCTATTTATTGTAAAAAATCATATTGGATTTATTTAGACCAAGGCGGTTATTTAGAACTTACAGTAGCTCTCAATCAAATTGTTGAAGCACAAGAATTAATTGCCATTTTAAGAAACCCTTTTGGAGACATCATAAAAAAATATTACGCACCAGAAAAAGGCATTGTAATAGGAAAAACGAGCAATCCAATTAATATGTCTGGAGGAAGAATTATTCACTTAGGAATTGTTGAAAATAACAACTAATGATTCCGGTACTTATTATATCTTTTACAGTTATTAGTGTTTTCTTTCTAGATAGATGGGAAAACAAACATTGTAAAGCAATTTTTAATTGGGTTCCGGCTATCTTATTAGCTTATTTAATACCTGCAGCAATTTCTATGCTTATAGGAGAAGATTTTGCAAATGCAGACATACATTGGTTTAGTAAAACCTATTTTATACCTTTTGCTATAGTTGCTGTTATGAGTAGTTTGTCTATAAATCAATTAAAATCAATTGGTTGGAAACCCATAGCTGTTTTTGTGATTGGCTCTTTTTGGATTGCAGTATTTCCTATTATGCTAGCATTTGTATTGTTAGACACTTCTTTCGTAGCCAATTTGTTAATACATCAAGAGTATTGGAAAGGACTTCCACCAATTGTTGGAAGTTGGATAGGAGGAAGTACAAGCCAACTAGTGCTAAAAGAGTTGGTAGAATGTCCTGAAAATATTTTTTTAACAGTACTTGTTATAGACAATATACTTGTAAATATTTGGACTATTTTAATGTTTCAGGGAATTAAAAAGACAGACCGTTTAAATCACTTTTTTAAGATTTCAAATTTAACTATGCCTGAAAATATAGATGAACAAAAAGAAAAAAAAACACATCCTGTACTTACATTTATAGTACTACTTTCTAGTATTTTACTTGTAAATAACTTTATTGATAGTTTTATTGTAAAGGTAATTGTAGTATCTATTATCGGGTTGTTATTTAGTAATCTTATTAAAAAATGGAATATTAATTTCGCCCTTCGTATAGGAAGTATTTTAATCTTGCTAGTAATGGCAATTTTAGGCTTAAAATTAAAATTTAGTACAATAGAATTTGATATTGCTTTTCTTGGTTTTTTAGTGGCTTGGTTATTTAGTCATTTGGTAATTATGCTCTTAGCTGCTAAATTTTTAAATGTAAGTATTGCATGGGTTCCTATAGCTAGCATGGCCAATGTTGGTGGTATTGCAACCGCACCAGCAGTAACAGCTGCCTACGAAAAAAAATGGATGCCCCATGCCATACTTTTAGCCATTCTTAGCATGGCCACCGGAACTTTATGGGGCTTACTAACCATATTTTTATTTAAAACATTCTTACTTTAACCAGAGGCATTGTTTTGTTAAAAGCATGTACCAAAATTTTTTTATTAGGGGGGTCCCTCAAAAACAAAGAGTAAATAATTCACTAGTTCTGGGAATTTCCAAACCTGTGAAACTTTCTCATATTCATATAAAACTCCAACTATTAAAAAAGAATAAAATTAAAATACTGATTTCTTTATTATTTGTAATTACTAATTTATTAGCTCAAAATATTGAAATACCTAGGGGTTTAAAACTTCAATAATCATCTCTAATTATTCTTTCTGTTCACCCTAGTTTTTATGCTCATAAATTATAAGTATCTTTCGCAACAAATTACAGGGTATGAACATTACGCCTAAAAGAATTAACAGATTTATGTTATTTAAATTACCTCTTGCATATTTGGCAGGGGTTCGTGTAATTTCTATACAAAAAGAAACAGCCATAGTTCATATTACCCATAAATGGATGAATCAAAATCCTTTTAAATCTATGTTTTGGGCAGCACAAGGTATGGCTGCAGAAATGGCTACAGGGGTATTGGTAATGAGAGGTATAGAGAACATTGAAAAAAAAGTTTCTATGTTGGTCATCAATCAACGAGGTAATTTCACAAAAAAAGCTACTGGTAAAATAAGATTTGAATGCCATCACGGAGGGTTAGTAGCCAACGCTCTTGAGGAATCAGCTAAAACTGGAGAAGGTAAACTAATTACTATGAAGGCAGAGGGCTTTAATACAGAAGGGGTATCTGTATGTAACTTTCATTTTGAATGGAGCCTAAAAGTAAAATAATAAGGTCCTATTTTTATTTTTCTGTTTCCTTAATATCAGTAATAAACTTCTTTAGTTTCTCGCCATAGAAAGATTGCTGTACTTTTTTTGTTAATGAATTATTGATACTATCTAAGTATTTTACGTTAGCATTAACTAACTCAGTTAAAGTAATGTATGCAGCAGCTTCTTTATCTGCGTTATTTAAAGCAAAATTAATCGTGTAGATGTATTTTTTTAAATTTTGTTTTTCAGCCTGTTTTCGTAAAGATTGAGAGGTCTCAAGATCATTTTCCTTTTGTGCTTGCATGTTAGCAGCTAAAAGATCTAATTGTTTCGCTTGAAACTTACTGGCAGTTTCTTTATATTTTTCTAGAACTTTTTGGTTACTAGAGCCTTCTATTACTGGTGAAACACCAAATTTTTCTACTTGATCGTTTATAGAGATTACTCCTTCTTCACCAAAAAAAGAAAGTATACTTTTGTTTTGATCTAAACTTAAGAAATACATTTCAGGAGAGTTAATATTATCTGTTAGCGTGAAGGTGTCTTTTCCAAATAAACGAATAGAATCTACAGAAACTATAACGGTATCTCTCATTTTTTTAAGATATAAAGTTCCTTTTTTAACTCCTTTAATTTTTCCTTGAACTATCATGTTGCCCAACTCTTTTTCTTGAGAGCAAGCAATTATTAAAAGCAATAAACAAATCAGTAATATTTTCTTCATAATATTATAAAACTTTAGGCTGCAAATATGCAGATTTCTAATTAAAAAGACGCTGCTAATTCTAATAAAATAGTACATCCAATAGCAGCTATTGTACCTATAGCATACCCAAAAACAGCTAATAACACACCTACAGTTGCTAATGAGGGGTGAAATGCTGAAGCTACAATAGGAGCTGATGCCGCACCTCCTACATTGGCCTGGCTACCAACTGCTAAAAAGAAGTAAGGTGCTTTAATTAGCTTGGCTACTAAAATTAAAAGCCCAGCATGAACAGACATCCAAACAATTCCAATAATAATTAAACCCCAGTTATCAAAAATCATGGTTAAATCCATTTTCATTCCAATAGTGGCAACAAGCATATAAATAAAAATACTTCCAATTTTACTGGCTCCTGCTCCCTCATAATTTTTTGCTTTAGTGTAGGATAGTAATACAGCAATGATTGTAGAGATACTAACTAACCAGAAAAATTGAGATCCTAAGAATGTAAATATATTTCTTGTAATTTCAGATGAAATACTACCAATAAGATCTTTGAAAAACCCTGAAAGAAAACTTGCTGTAAAGTGTCCAAAACCAACCGTACCAAATGCAATGGCTAGAATAATCATATAATCTGTAAGGGTTGGGTTCTTTTTTATTTTTTGAGTAAAAGAAATTACTTTTTCTTTTAATTCCTCAATAGCAGAAGTATCTGCTTTAAGCCATTTATTGATGGTGTCTTTTTTTCCAATACCGATTAGTAAAATTGCCATCCAAACATTTGCAACAACAATATCAACAAAAATCATTCCTCCATATTTTGCTGGATTGTACTGATAAATTTCTAACATAGCAGTTTGGTTAGCACCTCCACCAATCCAACTACCTGCTAGGGTTGAAAGACCACGCCAAACAGCATCAAAATCTGCTCCACCAACAGTTTCTGGAGATACTAAAGAAATAAGCAATATGGCAATAGGGCCTCCAATAATAATACCCACAGTACCCGTAAAAAACATAATTAAAGCTTTAGAGCCCAAATTAAAAATAGCCTTTAAATCTATACTTAACGTCATTAATACTAGGGCTGCGGGCAACAAAAACCTACTGGCTACATAGTATAATTGAGAACTTTCTTTTACAATTTCACCACTAGTATTTGTAGTTTTCCATTCTGGAGCTATTGCGCCTATGGTAGTGAAGATAGCTGGTATAAAGTAGGCCATAAATAGCCCAGGTACAATTTTGTAAAATTTATGCCAAAAGCCACTTTTTTTTGATTCTGAATAAAATACAAAACCAAGTGATATCATTAAGATTCCAAATACGATTGCATCATTAGTAAATAGTGGTTGGTTCATAATTTTGATTTAAGCTAAAGTACTAAAATAGTAGCATAAAAAAAGCGAAGTTATTAAACTTCGCTTTAAATATTAAAACTTCTTAACTTCCTTAAAAGGAGAAATACGAATAGTTTCTAATGTTGTTTTATATGTCTTCCAATCTGTTTCAAAAAAAGAATTAGTTTTTTCAATAGCATCTTTAAAGGCTTTTTTGAATTGGCTTATCAATCGTTCTTCAGTGGAGGTTAAATCTCCGAATCTACTACCAACGTATCTTCTTGCAGAAAAGTAACGTCTGTTAATAGTAACCTCTGGGTTTCTTGTAATTCCTTGACGTTTATCAATTTTTCCTATAAAGACTGCAATAAGATCATCTATCTTGGTTATGATCTCTTTAGATAACGTTATTTGATCTTTATATTTCTTTTTGTCTTTTTTGCTAAGGTCTTTTTTAAATGCTGTAGCGGTTTGTTTACTCTCAACTAATTGCTTAACAATATCTGCCATTAATTGCTGATCTTTCTCTAAATCTTTACTCGTATTATAAATTTCAGTGATGGCTTCTGCAGACATTTCTAATCTGGGATCAAATTCAACTTTTATAGTGCTTTCAGATGTTTGATTTCCAAAAGACATTTTTAAATTATAGGTACCTGGCTTCACTGAAACTCCTCCAGGTTCAAAATTTCTTTTTCTTATTTTTCGGGAAGGTCTGTCTGCACCTTTTTCTTTCATAGACCAATAAATTCTATGAATTCCACTCTCTTTTGGTGCTTTTTGGTGTAAGGTTCTAATTAAACGCTCACCCTCAAAAATTTCTAATTTTATAGAATCAAATTTTACTTTAGAAGCTAGCTCTTTTTTAATAACAGGTGCTTCCATTTTTTTAGTTCCTTTTCGTTTCTTTTTTCTTGTAGTACTATTTTCAACTTTTTTTTCCGAAGCAATATCTGATCTATTAATATAGTATGATATCATAGCTCCAGATTTTTTGTTTTCACCATTAAATAAGGCATCACCTCCAAACCTGCTTCCTGTGGGTTGTTGATAAGCTGCTTGATAGGCTGTAGGTGGAGTAAATAATTGAAGCTTTTTTTGTAATACATTTCCATTGGCTATGGCGCGTAATGGTCTTATATCATCTAAAACCCAAGCTGCCCTTCCAAATGTACCTATTACTAAATCATGTTCTCTAGGTTGTATCACTAAATCTTTAGTTGAAACTGTTGGAAATCCAGCAGTCCATTTGGTCCATTGGTTACCGGCATCCATAGAAATATATAAACCATCATCTGTTCCCAAGAATAGTAAATTAGCATTGATAGGATCTTCAACAATACTAAGTGTGTAACTTTTTACATCATTTTCATCAACAATTCGAGACCAACTAGCACCATAGTCTTTTGTTCTGTAGGCATAAGGAGTATAGTTAAATCGTCTATAATCATTAGCAATTAACAAAGCTTCACCTTTATTTTTATTGGAAGCTTTAATTTGTGCTATCCAACTCCCAGATGGTAAATCTGGAATATTAGCACTAACATCTGTCCAAGTTGAACCACCATTATTGGTTACGTGAACTCTACCATCATCTGAACCAGTCCATAGTAAATCTTTTTCAACTTTTGAAGGTTCTATAACCAGAATAGTAGTATGGTTTTCTGCACCAGTTGCATCCATGGTTAACCCCCCACTTTCTCCTTGCTTTTGTTTTTCTTTATCATTAGTGGTTAAATCATCTGAGATAATAGTCCAAGTAAGTCCTTTGTCTGTAGATTTATGAACAAATTGGCTTCCAAAATATAAAGTACTACTATCGAATGGATCTATATTAATGGCAGCATTCCAATTAAAACGAAGGGCTACATTAGGGTCTGGATGAGTAGGTTTTACAGAATAATTATTTCCTGTAATGTAGTCGTATCTAACAACAGAGCCCTGCTGACTCATAGACCATCCGTATCGAGAATCATCTTTATCTGGAACCACATCAAAACCGTCTCCAAAACTAATTTCTTGCCAATATGAATTTCTAATTCCTTGAGCTTTCCATACATATGCAGGACCTCTCCAAGAGCCGTTGTCTTGCATTCCACCATAAACGTTGTAAGGATACTCATTATCAACATTAATGTGATAAAATTGTGCTACAGGTAAATTACCAATAAAACGCCAAGTATCTCCTTTATCTTTGGTAATATTCATTCCCCCATCATTTCCATCAATCATAAAAGAGCCATCATCAGGATGAATCCACCAGGCATGATGATCTGGATGTACACCGTTTGAAACTCCATAGGCTGGCATTAATTCTTTAAAGTTTTTTCCACCGTCATCAGAAACATTCACATAAGTAAATACTGTGTAAATTCTATTTTCATTTTGAGGATCAACATAAATTTCTGAATAATAAAAAGGCCTGTTACCAATACCTGGTTTATCATTTATTTTTTTCCAATTAAATCCACCATCTTCACTTTTATAAAGTGCATTTTTTTTTGCTTCTACCAAGGCATAAATAACATTTGGATTGCTCCTTGAAATGGCTACCCCAATTCTCCCTAGTTCTCCCTCAGGAAACCCCTCTTTTTCCGTAATTTTTTTCCAAGTATTACCTCCATCATGGGTAATATATAGTCCACTGCCTTCCCCACCAGATTTAAAAAACCAAGGGTCGCGCTTATGTTCCCACATGGCAGCAATTAATTTGTTTGGATTAGAGGGATCCATAACCAAATCTGCAACACCAGTTTTAATATTATTGTATAGTATCTGTTTCCATGTTTTTCCACCATCTATGGTTTTGTATACACCTCTTTCTTTGTGTTCTCCCCATGGAGATCCAATGGCGCCGACATATACTGTATTAGGGTTAGTTGGGTCAATAATTATTCTGTGAATATGACGGGTTTTTTGAAGCCCCATGGCCATCCAGTTTTTACCGCCATCTAAAGATTTATAAATACCAAAACCACCATTTAAACTATTTCTTGGATTTCCTTCACCAGTTCCTGCCCAAATAACACTTGGGTTAGATTGCTGAATGGCTACAGCACCAATAGAAGCAGTTATTTCTTTGTCAAAAATTGGATCCCATTTAATACCTCCAGAAGTAGATTTCCAGAGACCCCCAGAAGCTGTTCCAACATACATAATGTCTGGGTTAGAGTTTACTACATCTATAGAGGTTACTCGACCACTCATACCACCTGGACCTATATTTCTTGGTGTCATATTTTTAACTAAATCCATGGAGAATTCTTGTGAGAATAAAGAAAATGATGCTATTGTAAATAGTATAGTAAAGATTTTTTTCATGACTAGTGGTTTAATTGATGTATTATAAATTAAAGGTACGAGTTCTCATTTTTAAAAAATCTTAAAGAAATGTTAATGGAATTCTTTGGAAAAGAAAAATCTAAAGTTAAAGTTGAACATTTTTTACAGACGAACAACAACATAGCCCCTTCTTGTTTTTCTATAGTATTTACCACCCCATCTATAATATTTTTTATTTTTTATAATTACTACTTGATGATTTCTTGGAGCTTTTTTTACAAGGATAAGGTTTGGTTTTGAAGCTACTTGCCTTACTACACAAGATTCTAAACTAAATGATGCAATGAATAGGATTAATAAGATGATTTTTTTCATTTTTTTTGGGGTTTTTGAATTTATCTTATTATAAGACCGTCAAAACCGATAAAGGTTTAATAGCTTCATATATTAATATGTTTGTTTTTTTAAAAATTTACTTCTACAATTTTTTACCTTAGCTATATGATAATACAAAACATTATGTTAAGAGATAAGATATTAGTTTTTTTTCTGTTTTTAGGAATAGCATCTTTTGCAACAAATAATAAGCCATTCTGGGGGCAAACGGGGCATAGAGTTGTTGGAGAAATAGCCTATAACCATCTAACAAAAAAAGCCAAAAAAAATATAGAAAAATTATTGAAAGGAGAAGGCTTAGCTACGATATCTACTTACGCAGATGAAATTAAATCTGATAATTCATTCAGAAAGTACAGTTCCTGGCATTATGTAAATTTTAAAGTTGGAGAAACCTACGAATCATCAGAGAAAAACCCAAAAGGAGATCTAGTCCAAGGAATTAAAATATGTCAACAGATAATCTTAGATCCTAAATCTAAAGATGAAGATAAAATATTTCACTTGAAACTATTAGTTCACTTGTTAGGAGATTTACATCAACCTTTACATACTGGAAGGGCAGAAGATAGAGGAGGAAATAATATAAAAGTTAAATGGTTTAGAGGGAAAACAAATCTACATTCTGTTTGGGATACAAAAATGATTGAGTCTTATAATATGACCTATACCGAGTTGTCAACGAATTTAGATTATTTTTCAAAAAATCAAAAAGAAGCTATTCAAAAAGGAACTGTTATCGATTGGGTTAATGAATCTAGAGAGCTTGCAATGCTAGTTTATGACTCTGCAAAAATTGACCAAAATTTAAGCTATAGATATATGTATGATCATTTTTCAATAGTGAAAACTCAACTAAAAAAAGGAGGCTTACGTTTGGCTAAAATTTTAAACAAGTTATTCGGTTAGAAGAAATATGTAGAACAGTTAATTATTCTATTCTGACACTGCTAGTCTTGCTTGAGCTTTTACAGAAATGTCTGCATAAAGTTTCTTTTTATATTTTAAGTATCCTGTGATTGCTATCATAGCCGCATTGTCTGTTGTATACTCGAATTTTGGAACATACGTTGTCCATCCCCAGTGTTTTTGTGCTAGTTGCAGCCTTTTTCTAATTTCAGAGTTTGCCGAAACTCCACCAGCAATGGCTACATGCTTAATGCCTGTTTTTTTAACAGTGTTTTTTAGTTTTTCTATTAAAATTTCTACGATAGTATGTTGAATTGATGCACAAATATCATATAGGTTTTCTTCAATAAATTTTGGATTTTCTTTTAAATTCTTTTGAATAAAATATAGAATCCCTGTTTTCAAACCACTAAAGCTAAATTCTAAATCACCTACTTTTGGTTTTGTGAACGAAAATTTATTTGAGTTTCCTAGTTGTGCATATTTATCCACAAGTGGGCCTCCTGGATAAGGTAAACCTAAAATTTTAGCAGATTTATCAAAAGCTTCACCAACAGCATCGTCTATAGTTTCTCCTAAGACCTCAAATGAGAAGTGATCAGTTACTTTAACAATTTGAGTATGACCACCACTAATGGTAAGACAAACAAAAGGAAAAGGTGGTATCTCGGTGTTTTCTTCTTTAATAAAGTGAGCTAAAATGTGAGCCTGCATATGATTTACATCTATCAAAGGGATGTCTAAACCTAAAGCCAATGATTTTGCAAACGAAGTACCCACTAATAAAGATCCCATAAGCCCCGGTCCTTTAGTAAAAGAAATGGCATGTAGATCTTCCTTAGTTATTCCCGCTTGTTTTATGGCTTGATGAACAACAGGAACTATATGTTGTTGATGGGCTCTTGAAGCTAGTTCAGGAACCACACCTCCGTATTTTGCATGTATTTCTTGATTGGCAATGATATTACTTAAAACTTTACCATCACATATTACTGAAGCGCTAGTATCATCACAAGATGATTCAATTCCTAAAATATATTTTTTGTGTGTACTCATATTTATGAGTACAAAATTAACCAATAAATGATAGTCTGTTTCTTTTTTAAATAAGAAATTTATTAGTTTGTTAATTTTATCGTTCTTTGTATAGAAAGTCTTTTTTTTACGTTACATGACTATAGTTTAAACATTTAATACTACAGAAATCAAAAAAACCGGAAAAATATTGTTTAAATTGTTGAAGTACCTTATGGTTTTCCTGGTATTTCTTGTCTTAATTTTTTCAATTCCAGCTGTTCAAACAAAATTAGCCAGAATTGTAACAAATGATTTAAATAAAGATTTTGGAACTAATCTAGAGATAAAAAAAGTAGATCTTTCATTGCTCGGAGCTGTTTCTTTAAGAGGAATAGAGATAAAAGATCATCATCAAGATACTTTAATTTATGTAGAAAGATTGAGGTCTTCTTTATTAGACGTAAAAAGAATTTTAGAAAATAACATTCAACTAAAAAATACATCACTTAAAGGTGTATATGTTAATGTTAAAAATTATGAGGGTGAAGAAATAGACAACTTAACTGTTTTTGTCGATAAATTTGAAGACGATAATCCCAGAGACCCAAAGTCAAATCCTTTTATGTTAAGTTCTTCAAATATTTATTTTGAGGATATAAATTACAAACAAATAAACGAAAACAAGGAAGTTTCTCTAGATTTTTCGGCGCATCATGGTGGAGGTAGTTTACAAGATTTTTCTATCATTGGGCCTAATGTTTCTATTAAAATTAAAGGGCTTTATTTTACAGATAATAGAGGACTTAAAATAACTAATCTCACTACGGATTTTACTTATAGTAAGACTCAAATGAAGTTTTACAATACAATTCTTCAAACAAATTCTTCAACAATTAAAGCAGAAATAGATTTTAATTATGATAGGAAAAACTTGAGTAACTTTAATGAATTAGTATATATAAATGCAGATTTTAAGAATAGTTTTTTGTCAACTAAAGACTTGAATAAACTTTACAAAGAGATTAAAGGAGATGATATCTTTAGGTTTGACACATCTTTGAAAGGTTCTTTAAATAATTTTTCTTTAGAAAATTTTAAACTTAATTCTGATAATGGAATTAAAATTGTTGGAGATTTAAATTTAATTAATGCTGTAAAACAAGATGAGTTTTATTTATCCTCCAATTTTGAAGAATTCTCATTAGACTATTTTAAGCTAAAAAATTTACTACCCAATCTTTTGGAAAACAACCTGCCTAAAGAATTAATTAAATTGGGTGAGTTTTCAGCCTCAGGATATACAAAAATCACACCTAGCACTATAGAGGCAACACTAGGGATTACCTCAGAAACAGGAAAGATAGTCTCAGATTTGGAATTAAATAATTTTAACAGTATAGACGAGGCTGTTTACAAAGGTGAGGTTGTCCTAGACGATTTTGATTTAGGGGAATTTTTTGAAGATAGTTCATTTGAAAGTGTTTCTTTTAAGGGTGAAGTTGATGGAATAGGGTTTAGAGCAGGAAATATAAACACCAAACTTATAGGAGAGATTTATGAAATAAAGTTTAATGAATATAATTATAAAAATATTAGTGTAAATGGATTGTATCAAAACAACTTATTTAATGGCAAGTTAACATCCGACGATATTAATTTAAAAGGAACTTTTGAAGGTTTAGCAGATTTATCTGATGAGATTAATAAGTTTGATTTTAAAGCCACTATCAACTATGCAAATTTAAGAGCGTTAAATCTTTTTAAAAGAGATAGTATATCAGAACTGAAAGGATTGATAGATTTAGATTTAACAGGAGATAAGTTAGAGAATATTGTAGGAATTGCAAATTTTAAAAATATTATTTATACAAATGAAAGGGATATTTATCCATTCAAGCAATTTTTAATTTTTTCAAAAGTAAATGAAAATACTAGACAAATTAGAATTGATTCTGAGGATATCATTAAAGGAGAGTTAATAGGAGACTTTAAGTTTGAACAAATGCTATCTATTGCTCAAAATGCATTAGGAGGCATCTATTCAAATTATACTCCCTATAAAGTTTCCTTGGATCAGTTTTTAAATTTTGATTTTGTTATTTATAATCAAATAGTTGATTTGTTTTTTCCTGAGATTTCAGTAGCCCCTAATACTAAAATTAATGGAAGTATAAAGGCCAATAAAAATCAGTTGAAATTAAAAGTCACCTCTCCAAAAATAACTGCTTATGGAACTACAATAGACTCTTTGTTTTTAGACACAGATAATAAAAGGGATTTATATGATTCTTCTCTGCGAGCAGCGAGTATAAAAACTCCCCACTATACTTTATCAAAATTATTACTGTTTAATAAAACTGTAAATGATACATTATTTTTTAAATCAATCTTTAAAGGGGGTACTTCAGAAAAAGAGAAATTTAATTTAGATTTTTATTACACGATAGACAACAATAAAAAATCAGTTGTAGGAATTGAAAAATCAACATTTAATTACTTGGAAAATATTTGGGATTTGAATCCTGAAAACAACACCAATAATAAACTTACTTTTGATTTCAAGTCTAATGAATATGTTTTTTCTCCTTTTACATTAAAATCTAAAGAACAGGAAATTAATTTTAAAGGAATTTTAAGAGACTCTACCTACAAAGAAATTAATGTTGATTTCTCAAATGTGTATTTAAAAAGTTTTTTACCAGAAATAGATAGTTTAAAACTACAAGGTCAATTAGATGGTGTTATAAATATTTCTCAAGTAGACGGTATATACGGGCCAAAAGGAAATTTGTCAGTTAAAAATTTTGAAATTAACAACTTTTATCAAGGTGACTTAAAGTTAAATATTGAAGGTGAAAGTTCTTATAAAAAATATGGTGTTAATTTTTCTTTAGATAGGGAAGAAGTAAAAAGTATTTCTGCATTAGGTTCTCTAGATTTTACAAAAACTAGACCAAAAATTGATGTTGCAGTTAATTTAGAAGAGTTTGAATTAAATGCATTCAGTCCACTAGGAGAAAATGTTTTATCAAAAATAAGAGGTATAGCTTCTGGTAATTTTACTTTGAAAGGTTTTTTAAGAAATCCAGATATGGATGGTAATTTAATACTAGAAAATGCAGGATTACAATTTCCATACTTAAATACAGATTATGATTTTGATGGTAATGCAAGTATTGGTTTGAATGGCCAATCTTTTGAGTTTAAAAATATAAATTTAATTGATACTAAGTACCAATCTAAAGGATTTTTAGAAGGTACAATCACGCATCAGAATTTTGATTTATGGTCATTAGATATAGATGTTGACACCCCAAATTTACTAATACTAGACACTCAAAATTCTGATGAAGCATTGTATTATGGTACTGGATTTATTAAGGGTAATGCTAGTATAACTGGTCTCACTAACAACATAACCATTGATGTAAATGCCAAAACAATGCCTAACACTAACTTTGTAATTCCTCTAAAAGACATTGCTGCAATAGATACTTACCGATTAATACATTTTAAATCAGAAAAAACATTAGAGGAATTACAAGAGAAACTTGCTATTGATGCCATTGAAGGGGTTTCATTAAATATTGATTTAGAGGTCACCAAAGATGCAAAAGCACAGATTGTTATCGATGAAGTAAATGGGAGTGAGCTCAGTGGACGTGGTTTAGGGGATTTAAAAATTGAAATCAATACAAATGGTAAATTTGCCATGTTTGGAGATTATACGATAGATAATGGCGTTTATAATTTTAAGTATGGAGGTATAATTAATAAGCCTTTTGTTATTTCAAAGGGAGGAACAATCTCCTGGAGTGGAAATCCCTATGAAGCGAATTTAAATGTTACAGCTGTATACACAACTAATGCAAATCCGGCAGTTTTACTCGAGAATTTTAATACAAATAGAAAAATACCTGTAGATTTAATTACAAATATTTCAGGAAGCTTATTTAATTCAAAACAAGATTTTGATATTGAAATTCAAAACTCAAACTCAACAATAGCATCAGAATTAGATTTCGTATTAAATGATAATGACATAAATTCAAAAATGCGTCAGTTTTTAACCTTACTAGCAGCTGGAACTTTTGCAAACCCAAATGGTGGAAATATAAATGGAACTGAACTATTAACGGGAACTACATCTAATGCTGTTGGTTCTATTCTTTCTGATATTATAAGTAGTAATAAAGTTAGATTAGATCTAGGATATTCTTCAGGAGGAATTCAAAATCCTCAAGATGATTTAATTAATGATGACCAATTTGATGTTTCATTAACAACTCAAATAAGTAAAAATGTTATTGTAAATGGTAAAGTTGGAGTTCCAGTTGGTGCTCAGACTCAATCAAGTGTGGTAGGTGAGGTAAAAGTTGAGGTTTTATTAAATGATGCCGGAAACTTTAGAAGTGTTATTTTTAATAGACAAAATGAAATTCAATATTCTGCCCAAGAAGAAGGTTATACACAAGGAATAGGTTTGTCTTATCAGGTGAACTTTAATTCTTTATCAGATTTATTAAAAAAGATTGGTTTAAAAAAGAAGACCAAAGGAAAGAAAAAAGTGATTCAAAAGAAAGACTCCATAAGTTCCTCTCATCAAAGACTTTTAAACTTTAAGAAAAATAATTAATTAAAATATTTTCCCTTAATTTAGTGGGCTATTTAGAACTTATAAAACAAATGATTTGTTGCTATTTTTAAGATAAATTAATCGAAATCGATTTCGTTTTTTTTTTATTCTAAGTAACTATTAATAAGTATTTTTACAATGAAATTATGAAAAAAATCAACAAGTTGGCTGTTATGACATCTGGGGGAGATTCTCCCGGAATGAATGCTGCAATTCGATCAGTGGTAAGAACTTGTGCATACTATAAAATAGAGTGTATAGGTATTTACAGAGGGTATCAGGGAATGATTGAAGGAGATTTCACGGTACTTACAGCAAGGAATGTTAATAATATCATTAACAAAGGGGGTACGATTTTAAAATCAGCTAGATCTGATAAGTTTAGAACCTCAGAAGGAAGAAAAAAAGCACATGAAAATTTAATTAAGCAAAATATTGATGGACTTGTTATCATTGGAGGTGATGGATCCTTTACTGGTGCAGTGATCTTTAATAAAGAATATAATTTTCCTGTAATAGGAATACCAGGAACAATTGATAATGATATTTTTGGTACTTCACACACCTTAGGTTACGATACTGCTTTAAATACTGCTGTTGAAGCTATTGATAAAATTAGAGATACCGCCTCCTCTCACAATAGATTATTTTTTGTGGAAGTTATGGGTAGAGATGCCGGTTTTATTGCTTTAAATGCCGGAATTGGTGCAGGTGCTGAAGAAATATTAATTCCAGAAGAAAATCTTGGTTTAGATAGATTATTAGAATCTTTAATAAAAAGTAGAAAGTCTGGAAAATCATCAAGTATAGTTGTAGTAGCTGAAGGAGACAAGTCTGGAAAGAATGTTTTTGAATTGGCTAAATATATTGAAGACAATATGCCAGAATATGATGTGAGAGTTTCTGTTTTAGGTCACATGCAAAGAGGTGGTGCACCCTCTTGTTTTGACAGAGTTTTAGCAAGTAGACTTGGTGTAAAAGCAGTAGAATTATTAATATATAATAAAACCAATCTTATGGTTGGTCTTAAAAATAACACAGTAATAACAACAGATTTAGAAGAAGCAATAACTGGAGGACATTCTATAAATAATGAACTCTTAAGAGTATCTGACATCATGTCAACATAATTAAATAATTAAATAAAAAAAATGATTAAAGTAGGAATTAACGGTTTTGGTAGAATAGGAAGATTAGCATTTAGGTCAGCAATCAATAGATCTAATATTCAAATTGTAGGAATTAATGATTTACTAGATGTAGAATACCTTGCATACATGCTAAAATATGATTCTGTTCACGGACAGTTTGATGGAGATGTAGAAGTAAAAGATGGTAAATTGCTAGTTAATGGTAATTTAATTAGAATTACTGCTGAAAGAGATCCAGCTAATTTAAAATGGGATGAGGTAGGAGCTGAATATGTAATTGAGTCTACAGGTTTCTTTTTAACTGAGGAAACAGCCGGTAAACACCTGGAAGCAGGTGCTAAAAAAGTAGTATTGTCTGCTCCATCAAAAGACCATACACCAATGTTTGTAATGGGTGTTAACAATACTGAATTAAAAGCTGATCAGAAAATATTCTCTAATGCATCTTGTACTACCAATTGTTTGGCTCCAATTACAAAAGTATTAAACGATAATTTTGGTATAGTTGAAGGATTAATGACTACAGTTCATGCAGCTACTGCCACTCAAAAAACTGTTGACGGTCCTTCCATGAAAGACTGGAGAGGGGGGCGTTCATCTATTCACAACATCATACCCTCATCCACAGGTGCAGCTAAAGCAGTAGGTAAAGTAATACCTTCAATGAATGGAAAATTAACAGGAATGGCTTTTAGAGTCCCTACCATGGATGTTTCTGTAGTAGACTTGACTGTGAAATTAGAAAAACCAGCTTCTTATGAAGACATTTGTTTAGCTATGAAAGCTGCTTCAGAGAGTGGTCCTATGAAAGGTGTTTTAGGATATACTGAAGACTTGGTAGTTTCTCAAGATTTTGTAGGAGAAACTAGAACCTCTGTATTCGATGCAGGTGCAGGAATTGCTTTAAATGATAATTTTGTAAAAGTAGTTTCGTGGTATGACAATGAAATAGGATATTCAACAAAAATTGTAGATTTAATTGAATATGCAGCTACCTTGTAAAAGCTATTAAATACTAAAATATTTAAAGGCTGTCTTTTTAATAGACAGTCTTTTTTATTTAACTGCAATCATACTAATTTCTACATTCACATATTTTGGAAGATTAGCAACCTCTACAGTTTCTCTAGCAGGAGCAGTATCTTCATTGAAATATCTTCCATAAACTTCATTTATCTCAGAAAAATTTTCCATATCTGAGATAAAAATTGAGGTTTTAATCACATGGTCAAAAGTCATCTCAGCTGCAGCTAAAACAGCTTTCATATTTTCCATTACTAAGGTAGTTTCCTCCTCAATAGTAGCAATATTTAACTCTCCAGTTCTTGGATTGATTGCGATTTGTCCAGAAGTGTATAAAGTGTTTCCTGATAATATGGCCTGGTTATATGGACCTATTGGCGCAGGTGCTTTTGAAGTTTTAATTATTTTTTTCATAAAGTAAATTGTTTTAAAATAATACTCTGTCGGGTGGATTATTTTGTTCGTATTTTAAATCATTTAATATGCCACTCTTAACCCCAATAAAGAAAACATAGGATTGGTTGTTGCCAAAAGGTACCCAATTAAAAGTCATTTTCCAGCTATCTAAATCTCTAGAAAAATTCATTCTAGTGAATGAAAATCCTCCATTTGCGATGTCATATCCAGAAGAAAAACCAACTTTCCATTTTGGTGTTAACTCAAAATCACCACCAAACATTAATGAGTGTGATTGAATTCCAGTATTTCCTCTTCCACTATTACTATAAGCTGCGGAATAGGCAAAGTTTATATTCCAAGGTATAGTTGATTTATATAATTCTGTAATTTCTTCCTCATTATTTTGACTAACAGAGGAGTTTGATGCAAAGCTATTTGCAGGGGTTAAATTTTTTCCTAAAACATCTGGTGTGACTTGATTCCCATTTCCTGAATTTTCATTACTACTTCCACTAAGATCTCTGCTTGAAAGCGTATAATTAGCAGTTAAATTAGCTCTAGTTAATCTAAATAATCCCTTTGTAAACTTATTTATTCTTAAGCCAGCCTCATTAACTTGGTAAGGATCTAAGGTGGCATTTAGATTAAGGGCTAATTTATCTTTTAAAAGTCTTGTTCCAGCAGATGCATTAACAGGAGACCAACGTAAACTGTCTGCAGCAATATTGTAGGATGAGCTGAAATTTAAATTATTTAGAATTGTTATTTTTCTATCTTCTTCATCACTATCAGGATCTTTGGGAGCTAACTTTCCTTCTATAACATTATTTAATGTTATTCCGATAGAATTACTTAAACCTGTACCTGGTTTTCCATAAATACTAGTTCCATTATCAAAAGGCGAATAGGTTTCAAACTCCGTTCCCTCCATATTAGTGTTAACAGTTTCGTTATATCTTTGCGCAAAATCAGGTCTATATGAAAATGAAACCGAGGGTCTGATGGTATGTCTGATGGCTTTTAAACGTCCTTTTTTAAAATTAAAGGTTCCATAAATATTAGTAGATAGACTTAAGCTTGAGCTATACTCTCTAAAGTTACTAAAGCTACTTATGGTATCTGACACAACAGTTCCAAAAGATCCATCGGTGTTTTGTATTGAAGGATCATATTCTTTGTTAATTTTTTTAAAACTCCAAACCTCACGATAGTTTATACTAGGCGATAAAGTAAAATAATTTAACATGGTAATATTGGTGCTTGCATCTGCTCTATGTTGAACACCTGCATTTGCAGTTTCAAACATTTTGGCGGTAAAGAATTCGTCTTCTGTTGTATTAATTCTGTATTCTCCTTGCATATTATAGGTTAGTCCAATTTTTTGTAGTGGATTTTTTTTAATTCCACCTTTACCAGCAAATGGATAAATTCTACTCATAGATACCTGAAGAGATGGAAGAGACATTGTAACTGTTCCTGTATTTGTATTTTGAGAATGAGTAGCATTAGCGCTCATATTAAATGGAGTACCAGTAAATGTTTTTTGATAAGAAATAGAGGAGTTAAACGTATTTGTTAAAAAATTTGAGTTGTTAAATTCATTCAAGGATTGTCTAAAATATTGACTACTTCCTAAATTAACAGAGGCACCAAAATTAGAATTTGGATTTGATTTAGGATCTTGTCTATGACTCCATCTTAAGTTAAAATTAGTAGCTTCAGAGTAATCGTCAAAACCTCTAGTACTTCTAATTAATTTTTCAAAACTTAAATTAAAACCACCAGAAAACTTATATCGAACATAATATTGAGAACGAGCTCTGAACCCCCAACTACCATTAGAATAAACATCACCTAATAATTCAAGATCTACATAATCATTTACCGCAAAATAATATCCTCCATTTTGTATTCCAATTCCTCTATTAGATGTACTAGTTTGAATGGCCGGAAAAATAAATCCTGAAGTTCTGTTTTTTCCCATTGGAAAATAAGCGAAAGGAAGAAAAACAGGGGTGGGTACATCAGCAATAACGAGATTACTTAAACCAGCTACAATTTTTTTATTTGGTACTACTTTCGCTTTTTTTACGCCAATGTAGTAATCTGGGTTATCTTTATCTGAGGTAGTAAACCTTATATTACGCATATAAATTGTAGAATCGTTTACGCGTTTTGCTTTTTCACCTAAAACATACATCCCCGGTTCTTGTCTAGTTTTTATACCATAAATGATAGCTTTTTTTGTCTTGAAATTGTATAACATAGAATCCTGAACTGATTCTTGACCCCCTTGTTTAAATACAGGTTTTTGAATATACCCTGTACTATCTTTTATACCTTTCGCAAATAAGGTGTTTTTTATATAATCAATAATAATTATACCAGCTTTTAAATCAATGTCTGTGTAAACGATATGTGCTTCATTATACAAAGTAACTGTTTTGTCTTTTGCATTTTGTATAGTATAATCTTTTGCAACATGGGTTATTAGATCCGTAATAGCCTCTTTTGGTTTTAATGTATCTATTTGAATGCTATCTTGTTTTTTTAACAGCAAAGTATCATTTTTTATATTTTTTTTTGGTAAGGGTATTGCCTCTTGAGATCTACCATTGTTAACTATAGGAATTGGTTTAGCTTTTGGCTTTATATCCTGAGATTTTATTTTTGTTAGAGAACAAAATAAAAGTAAAAATAAAAGTATGTAAGTCAGATTTGATTGCAATATTTAATATGCTATTTTTGTATAGGAGTAAAAATATGCTTCAATAACTGAAGCACCAAATTTGAAAAGCCAAAATTAGTTAAATTTTGAACAAAGAACTTATATATAACAGCAAATTTGTTCCCATGAAATATTTGGTATTCTTTTTAGTTTTATATCTTCTTTTTGTTAATCCATTCGAATCTGTTTCTCAGAATGGTAAATTTATTGTTGTTTTAGATGCTGGGCATGGAGGTAATGATCCTGGTAATATTGGAAATGGATACAGAGAGAAAAATATAGCTTTAAAAGTTGTTAAAGAAATACAACAAGAATTACAAAAAACAGAGGGTATAAAAGTTATTTTGACAAGAGATAAGGATGTTTTAATTGATCTTTGGAAAAGAGGTGATATTGCTAATAAAGCGAAGGCAAATTTATTTGTTTCTGTTCATTGTGATTCTCACACGTCTAATGCATTTGGTGCAGGTACTTTTGTCCTAGGTTTGCATGCCAATAAAAGAAATTTTGAAGTTGCTAAACGTGAAAATGCAGTAATTTCTCTTGAGGAAAATTTTAGAGAAAGATATGAAGGCTTTGATCCCAATTCTCAAGAATCTGTATTGGGCTTGACTCTACTTCAAGAGGAAAATCTTGATAAAAGTTTTTCTTTGGCAGCAGACATTCAACAAAATTTTTCACAGAATTTAAAGAGGAAAAATAGAGGTGTGAAACAAGCAGGCTTTGTTGTTTTACATCAAACCTTTATGCCTAGTGTTCTGATTGAATTAGGATTTCTCACAAATAAAAATGAAGGAAAATTTTTAAATTCTAAAGTAGGTCAGCAGAATATGGCCAAAGAAATAGCAAGATCTATTACAAAATATTACCATCGATTAAAAGCAAATACAGTTGTTGTTAAACCGGAGGAAAATAATGAAGAATCATCGATAAAATCTGCTTATACTAAAGGAAATGAAGAGAAATTTAATGATCAAGTAATTTTTAAAATTCAAATTGCATCTAGTAAAAATAAAATAAAAGTTAAATCATACAATTTTAAAGGACTAAAAAATATTGAGAGAGTAAAGGTTGGTTCCTATTATAAATATTATTACGGAATTACTTCTAATTATAATGAAGTTAAAAGAGCATTATCAAAAGCTAAGAAGAAAGGATATTCAGATGCCTATATCGCTGCCTTTAAGAATGGTGAAAAAACATCGCTTTCAAAGGTTTTGAAATAACTACTTTTACTGCTAACTAACAGAAAATAATAGTATTATTGTAAATAAAATTTAAAAAAATGTCTAAAGAGTTAAAAACAGGTATTGCTGCAGTTCTAATTTTATGTCTAGGTTATTGGGGCTTTAATTTTCTTAAAGGTCAAAACTTATTAGAACCTGCCTCAAGAGTTTTCTACATTGAATACGACAATATACAAGGACTTAATAAAACGAGTACGGTTAGTATTAATGGTTTGCAAGTTGGCAAAGTGACAGAAATAAATTTTAATTCAGATGTCAAAAAAAGAGGGAAGTTAGTTGTAAAAATAGCTTTGGATAATGATTTTGAATTTTCAAAAAATAGCATTGCTAAGATTTACTCAACGAGTATTATTGGAGGCGAGTCTTTAGCAATTATCCCAAGTTATGACGGTGAACCAGCAGTCTCAGGAGATTATTTAAAGGGTGAAGTTGAATCAGACATCTTTACTTCTGTTGGTGAAACATTAAATCCATTAAAAACAAAAGTAGAACGGGTAATTATTGGAGCAGATTCACTTTTAATAGCATTAAATGATGTTTTAGATCTAAAATCTAGAGATAGCTTTAAGAAAACTATTCTAGGAGTAGAAACAACTGTGAGTTCTTTAAACGAGACTCTGAGCTCATTTAATACCATGATGGATTCTACAAAGTTAGATATAGATATAGCACTAGAGAACACCAAAAAAATTACTGAAAATTTTGTAAAAGTTTCTGATACTTTGGCGAAAGTAAATTTCGGACAGACAGTAAAAACACTTCAATTAACACTTGGAAATATTAACGGACTACTTTCTGGTTTAGAAAAAGGTAGGGGTTCATTAGGTAAATTAACAACAGATGATACCATGTATAACAATTTAACTAAAGCCTCAGAAGAGCTAGCAGCTTTACTAAAAGAAATGAAGTTAAATCCCAAAAGATTTGTTCACTTTTCTTTATTTGGTAAAAAAGCGAAACCATATATTGAGGAAGGCACTGAAAATAATACCTCTAACTAATTAGAAATTGTATCGCTACCCTAAATATTAAAATTTATTTCTCATATGAATTATTTACCAAATATATCTTTTGCAATTGCACTTATTATTGGGATTGGATTTTTTGTCATGAATGTTCTTAAGCTAGTTAGAAATATTAAACTTGGTAAAGAAGTAGATAGATCTGATCGTAAAATTGAACGATGGAAAAATATGGCTAGAATTGCCTTGGGTCAATCTAAAATGGTAAGTAGACCAATAGCTGGATTTCTTCATATTGTTGTTTATGTTGGCTTCATAGTTATTAATATTGAAGTTTTAGAAATTATTATTGATGGATTGTTTGGTACGCACAGGATTTTTCAGCCCTTTCTTGGGAATTCTATTTATGGTTTTCTGATAGGTACATTTGAAATTTTAGCATTTCTGGTTTTAGTGGCAGTTATTTTGTTTTGGTTAAGAAGGAATTTTGTTCAGCTAAAAAGATTTATGAGCAAAGAAATGAAAGGTTGGCCAAAAAATGATGGTAACTTAATTCTTTACTTTGAAATTGTTTTGATGTCTTTATTCATCCTTATGAATGCAACAGATTATTCATTTCAAGAGGCAGGTTTTGGTAACCCTATAAGTCAATTTGTAGCGCCTTGGTTTTCAGAGTATCCTCTTGAAACTCTATCTAGTATAGAGCATATAGCCTGGTGGGCTCATATTATTGGTATCTTAATTTTTTTAAATTATTTATATTATTCAAAACATCTACACATTTTATTAGCTTTTCCGAATACGTTTTATGCAAATCTTCAGCCTAAAGGCCAATTTAATAATCTATCATCAGTAACCAAGGAAGTTAGAATGATGATGGACCCTGACGCAGATCCTTATGCGATGCCAGAGGAAGGTGCAGAGGAGGAAGTTCCTGAAAAATTTGGAGCTAGCGATGTTACTGATTTAAATTGGGTACAATTACTCAATGCATATACCTGTACAGAATGTGGCAGATGTACGTCTTCTTGTCCAGCAAATATGACAGGTAAAGAACTATCACCAAGAGCTATCATGATGAAAACCAGAGACCGATTAGAGGAAGTAGGTAGAAATATAGACAGTAATAAAGGTACATTTAAAGATGATGGTAAACAATTACTTAATGATTATATTACACCCGAGGAATTGTGGGCATGTACAAGTTGTAATGCTTGTGTAGAGGAATGTCCAATAGATATAGATCCATTGTCTATAATCATGGATATGCGTAGATATTTGGTGATGGAGCAATCTGCTGCACCACAAGAATTGAATATGATGATGACTAATATTGAAAATAACGGTGCTCCCTGGCAGTACAATCAACAAGATAGATTAAACTGGAAAGACGAATAAAAGTAATAAATATGAATGTACCAACAATGGCAGAAATGCTGTCTCAAGGCAAAGAACCGGAAGTTTTATTTTGGGTAGGTGCCGCAGGCAGTTATGATGATAGAGCAAAAAAAATCACAAGAGCTTTTGTTAAGTTATTACATAAAGCAAATGTTGATTTTGCTGTTTTAGGAACAGAAGAGAGTTCAACAGGAGATGCTGCCAAAAGAGCTGGAAATGAATTTCTATTTCAAATGCAAGCCATTTCAAATATTGAAATATTAAACTCATATAATGTTAAAACAATTGTTTGTACAGATCCACATTCATTTAACACATTAAAAAATGAATATCCAGAATTGGGAGGGAATTATGAGGTTTACCATCATACACAATACATAAAAAAATTAGTTGAACAAGGTAGGTTAGAAATTAAAAAATCTTTAAAAGGTAAGCAAGTTACCTATCATGACCCATGTTATTTAGGTAGAGGAAATGGTGTGTATGAATCTCCAAGAGATATCATAAGAAAATTAGGGGTAAATCTAAAGGAAATGAAACAACACAAAAACAGGGCTTTGTGTTGTGGAGCAGGAGGAGCTCAAATGTTTAAAGATGCAGAAAAAGGTGACAAGGAAATTAATATTTTAAGAACAGAGCAAGCATTGGAAACCAATGCAAAAATAATTGCTACAGGATGTCCTTATTGTAACACAATGATGACTGATGGAGTTAAGTTTCATGAGAAGGAATCTCAAATTATTGTTAAAGATATTGCTGAATTAATTGCAGAGGCTGATAATCTATAATTTTATTTCCAGAATCTATATGTATTGATGACTATAAAAAATTTTATTAAAGCTGCAAGATTTAGAACATTACCATTATCAATTTCTGGTATTATTGTTGGAAGTTTTTTAGCAATCTCTGCTGGCTTTTTTGATTGGAGTATTTTCATCCTTTCCATATTTACAACAATTGGATTCCAGGTTATTTCTAATTTTGCAAACGATTATGGCGATGGAGTCAAAGGAACAGATACTATAAGAACAGGTGAGGAAAGAATGGTGAGTTCAGGAAAGATTTCTCCCAAACAAATGAAATCAGCAATTGTCTATACAGCTATTTTAACAATTCTCATTGCTGTCTTATTAATCTATAAAGCCTTTGGGGCTAGTAACTTTGTATATTCTTTATTATTTTTCTGTTTAGGGATTATCTCTGTTATCGCAGCTATAAAATATACTATTGGCAACTCTGCTTACGGATATAGTGGTTTTGGAGATGTATTTGTATTTGTTTTTTTTGGTTTATTAAGTGTGTTGGGAAGTTATTTCTTATTTACAAAACAAGTTCATCTAACAATCCTATTACCTGCATTTTCAATTGGTTTATTGAGTACAGCAGTATTGAACCTGAATAATATGAGAGATCATAAAAATGATAAAATATCTAATAAAAATACTATAGTTGTTAAAATTGGGAGTAAGGCTGCCAAAAGGTATCACTTTAGCTTACTCTCTTTATCGCTCACCTTTGCCATCATTTTTGTTGTGTTGAAATATACAAACCCAGTTCAACTAATATTCTTATTAGCCTACATTCCTTTGGTTATTCATAGTATATTTGTTTATAAGAATGAGGATGAATCTAATTTAGATGGTGAACTAAAAAAAGTTGCTTTAAGTACTTTTTTATTCGCAATTCTTTTTGGCCTAGGGCAAGTTTTGTAATTTCACCATCTGAAAAACTATTTTATGAAAACAGTAAAAATTATCATTACATTCTTAATTATTCTTACTGTATTTTTTTTGGGGACCGGACTCATAATCAAAGAGAGTAGTTATACCTCAACAATTACCATAAATGAGCCATTAGAAAAAACATTTGCAACCTTTACAGACCTTTCTTCAATTTCAAAGTGGAATCCAGAATATAATGCAATTGAAATTATAGATTTAAAACCAGGTATTACTGGGAGCATATTCGATATTAAAGTAATCCATAATAATCAAACAACTATTATTAGAGAAAAAGTATTGGCTTATGTTAAGAATGAAAAATACACATTGTATATTGATAAAGAGGGTGTTATTGAGAGAGATGATTATACTTTTAGAAGTGAAGGACCTTATACTGTAATTAATTTAAGTTCAAGTTATCAAGCTAAAAGTTATCTTTTAAGTTGTGTATTGCCTTTTTTTAAATCGAAATTTAAAAAGATTGATGAGGTTTTCTTAAATAATTTAAAAACGTTTGTTGAAAAATAATTATTTTGATAAAAGCAACATACCACAAATATATTTTACATTTTAAAGTGCCAAGTGGAACTTCCAGAGGTATTTTAAAAACAAAAGAAACCTGGTTTTTACATCTTAATAAAGATGGTAAATTTGGAATAGGTGAATGTGGTCTTTTTAGAGGTTTAAGTATTGATGATAGGCCAGATTATGAGGACAAGCTAAAATGGGTGTGTAATAACATAGGGATAGGCTTAGAAAGGCTATTAGAAAAAACATATGATTTCCCTAGTATCCAAATCGGAATTGAACAAGCATTTTTATCGCTTCAATCATCATTTCCTTTCAAATTATTCGCTTCTGACTTTACAGAGTCAAATAAGGGTTTAGCTATTAATGGTCTTATTTGGATGGGAGATCGTCAATTTATGAAAGATCAAATAAAGGATAGGATAGCGCAAGGGTTTCACTGTATAAAAATGAAAATTGGAGCTATTAATTTTCAATCGGAAATTGAACTTTTAGCATCAATTAGAAAAGAATTTTCAATTAAAGATATAGAGTTAAGAGTAGATGCAAATGGTGCTTTTCAAAGTTCTGAAGCCCTAGATAAGTTAAAGATACTTTCTTCATATGATATACATTCAATTGAACAACCCATAAAACAAGGTCAAATAGAAGAAATGGCTTTACTTTGTGAACAATCTCCTCTACCAATAGCTTTAGATGAGGAATTAATAGGAGTATTTGATGTAACAAAAAAGAAAGAATTACTACAAATAATAAATCCCCAATACATCATTTTGAAACCTAGTTTAATTGGCGGTTTTAAAGGTAGTTTGGAATGGATAGATTTAGCAAATGATTCTGGAATTGAGTGGTGGGTTACCAGTGCTTTGGAAAGTAATGTTGGTTTGAATGCAATAGCTCAATGGACTGCTACTTTAAAAAGTAGTATGCCCCAAGGCTTGGGAACAGGAAGTTTATTTACTAATAACTTTGACTGCCCTTTAAAAGTTAATAATGGAATGCTTCATTATGAAAAAAATAAAAACTGGAATTTTAATTTAATATGAATTTTTTACAGACAGGTTATAAGGGTAAAAATGAGTCATGGATGTATGTAATCATGTTTTTCATTGTTTTTTTTGGGAGCATGTTAGGTCAAATTCCCATTACAATAAAAGCTTTTTTTGCTTCAGGAAAAGACATGCAAAGATGGGCAGAAAGTGGTCAGAAATCATTTGCTGATTTAGGAATTGATTCAAATTTGTATCTTTTTTTGATACTACTATCATTTATAACTCCATTATTATTTTTTATACCATTAGTAAGAAAAATTCATAAGAAAAAAATTAGATGGATAGTAACTTCAAGAAAAAAAATAGATTGGAGTCGATTCTTTTTTGGTGTTTTGGTGTGGGGAGGGATTACTTTTCTTCTTTTAGGATCGGATATTTTATTTTCACCAGAGAAATATGTTTGGAATTTTAAACCCATTCCGTTTTTCACACTATGTTTCATTGCTATTGTATTTATACCCTTACAAACAAGTCTAGAGGAATTATTATTTAGAGGTTATTATATGCAAGGCTTAGCTTTGTGGATAAAAAATAAATGGGCACCGTTACTTATTATGTCTGTTGTTTTTGGTTTATTACATGGGTTAAATCCTGAGATAGAAAAACTAGGATATATCGCTTTGGTATTTTACATCGGGACTGGTTTATTTTTTGGTATAGTTTCACTAATGGATGAAGGAATTGAGTTGGCCATGGGAATGCATGCAGTAAATAATATATTAGCAGCTTTGTTTGTTACAACTGATTGGACTGTTTTTCAAACTGAAGCCTTATATATTGATATTTCTGAGCCTTCACTTGGTGCAGAAATGTTCCTGCCAGTATTTGTATTATACCCTGTTGTCTTTTTAATTTTTTCTAAAAAGTATGGATGGTCTAATTGGAAAGATAAAATTTTTGGAAAGCTTGAAAAACCCTCACTTATTGAAATCGAATAGCTTCCATACAAGTTTCCAAATTAATGGAAAAACATTTTCAAATTCTGAGGAACTTATTAAGTATTCTCAATCAATTTCAAAAGAAATCAATCAGTTTTTGAGAGAGTGGTTTTCTCTTGCCCACTATGTGTTAGTTAATACTTCTGGATCTACGGGTATTCCTAAAACTATTCAACTTCGTAAGGATTTTATGATAAATTCGGCTTTAGCTACTGGTCGTTATTTTCAATTAGGTGAGAATACAAAAGCATTATGTTGCTTACCTATCAAATTTATTGCTGGAAAAATGATGTTGGTTAGAGCGCTAACCCTTGGTTGGCATATAGATGTAATAGAATCTACATCTAATCCATTACAAGAAATCATAAAAGAATATGACTTTTCTGCAATGGTACCCTTACAGCTTAGAAATTCAATTTCAAAAATTGGCCAAATAAAAACATTGATTGTTGGAGGAGGAGTGGTTTCTAAAGATTTAGAAAAATCCATTCAATTTGTTGATACTTCATGTTATGCTACGTATGGGATGACAGAGACCATTACTCACGTTGCTATCAAGAAATTAAATAAATTCACCCAGTTGGAACAAGAGTCAGCATCTGTTTACAAAACCTTATCTGATGTCACTATTTCAAAAGATACAAGAAATTGTCTTGTTATACATGCTCCAAAAATTTCTGATGGAACTATCATTACAAATGATGTGGTAGAGCTTATTTCTAAAACTGAATTTAAATGGAAAGGTCGTTTAGATCACGTTATTAATTCAGGTGGGGTGAAATTACATCCAGAAGAAATTGAACAAAAATTATCACACACAATACATTCACGATTTTTTGTAGCTGGAATTCCGGATGAAATATTAGGTGAAAAATGTATACTAATTATTGAAGGAGAAAAATATCAAATAACAACAAAATACTTTTCAAAGTTGTCTAAATTTGAAATTCCTAAAGCAACTTTCTTTATTCCAAAATTTTTAGAGACTGGATCTGGTAAAATAAATCGCCTTAAAACTCTCGATTTGTTAAGATAACGCCTCTACATTTCCAGAGAATGGTATACATTTTGAACATCATCATCTTCTTCAAGCTTCTCCAGTAATTTCTCAACATCAGCTTGCTGTTCTGGTGATAATTTTGTTGTAGAGGTTGGAATCCTTTCAAAACCTGAAGATATAATTTCTACATTTTCTTTTTCAAAGAAAGATTGAATGGCACCAAATTGTTCAAATGGAGCATAGATAATGACTCCCTCTTCATCATCAAATACCTCTTCCACATCAAAATCTATGAGTTCTAATTCTAACTCTTCCATATCAATAGAAATATCCTCTTTTTTTACAGTAAAATTACACGTATGATCAAACATGAAAACCACTGACCCTGAAGTTCCAAAATTTCCTTCGCACTTGTTAAAAATTGCTCTAACATTAGCAACAGTTCTATTATTATTGTCTGTAGCAGTTTCAATTAATACGGCTATTCCGTGTGGGGCATAGCCTTCAAATAAAACTTCTTTAAAGTTGGCGGTATCCTTATCGGTTGCTTTTTTAATAGCACGTTCTACATTGTCTTTTGGCATATTTGCGGCCTTAGCATTCTGCATAACAGCTCTTAATCTCGAATTCGTGTCTGGATTTGGACCACCCTCTTTTACGGCCATTACTATATCCTTCCCAATTCTTGTAAATGTTTTGGCCATTGCAGACCAACGTTTCATTTTTCTTGCTTTTCTAAATTCGAATGCTCTTCCCATGATTAACTTTTTATTAAAGACTACATTTATTCTAATTAAACTTGAACAACACCTAAATTAAATTTCCTGTCTATAGGTGCGTGATTTGCTGCTTCTATACCCATTGAAACCCATGTTCTAGTGTCTAATGGATTTATGACGGAATCCGTCCAAATTCTAGCAGCAGCATAATAAGGAGATATTTGATTGTCATAGCGAGTTTTTATTTTTTCAAATAATTCCTTTTCTTTTTCAGACGTAATTTTTTCACCTTTCTTTTTTAGAGAAGCTTTCTCAATTTGTAATAATACCTTGGCAGCGGAATTCCCACTCATAACAGCTAATTCTGCACTTGGCCATGCTGCAATTAATCTGGGGTCGTATGCTTTACCACACATTGCATAATTTCCAGCTCCATAAGAATTTCCAATAATAATGGTAAATTTTGGAACTACAGAATTGCTAACAGCATTCACCATCTTGGCACCATCTTTTATAATTCCACCGTGTTCAGATTTAGAACCTACCATAAAACCAGTAACATCTTGTAGAAATAATAAAGGAATTTTTTTCTGATTACAGTTGGCAATAAATCGGGTAGCTTTATCTGCAGAATCAGAGTAAATAACACCTCCAAATTGCATCTCTCCTTTTTTTGTTTTTACTACTTTTCTTTGATTGGCAACTATACCAACTGCCCATCCATCTATTCTTGCATAAGCGGTAATAATAGTCTTTCCAAACCCTTCTTTATATTCGTCAAATTCAGAATTATCAACAATACGTTTAATAATTTCTTTCATGTCGTATTGCTCAGTTCTAAGTTTTGGAAGGATTCCAAGAATTTCCTCTTCTTTTTCTGCAGGATTAACAGGTTTTATTCTGTTAAATCCAGCAGTATCATAATCACCAATTTTACCGATAATATTTTTAATGGTGTCTAGAGCATCTTTATCGTCTTTTGCTTTATAATCAGTAACTCCAGAGATTTCACAATGTGTTGTGGCACCGCCTAATGTTTCATTATCAATACTTTCTCCTATGGCAGCCTTCACCAAATAACTTCCTGCTAAAAAAATACTACCAGTTTTATCTACAATCAAAGCCTCATCACTCATAATTGGTAAATAGGCACCACCTGCAACACAACTTCCCATAACAGCAGAAATTTGAGTAATTCCTAGACTACTCATAATGGCATTATTTCTAAAAATTCGTCCAAAGTGTTCTTTGTCTGGAAATATTTCGCCCTGTAGCGGCAAGTATACCCCTGCACTATCTACTAAATAGATAATTGGGAGTTTATTTTCTATGGCAATTTCTTGAGCGCGTAAGTTTTTCTTGGCAGTAATGGGAAACCAAGCACCAGCTTTAACAGTAGCATCATTGGCCACTACAATACATTGTTTTTTTTGAATATAGCCAATTTTTACAACCACACCTCCAGAAGGACATCCTCCATGATCTTTATACATGTTGTCACCAGCAAAAGCACCAATTTCGATGCTTTTGGTATTTGAATCTAACAAATAATCAATACGTTCTCTGGCGGTCATTTTTCCCTTTTCGTGATGTTTATTAATTCTTTCTTGACCACCACCCAGCTTCACTTTTACCAATCTTTTTTTGAGTTCACTTATTAAAAGCTTATTATGATCTTCATTTTTGTTGAAGTTGATATCCATGAAAATAGTATTTGTAGCGAATTTACAAAAGTTTGTCTTTTTTTTATAATGATGTTTCGTAAAGTTTAATTAATTACAAAAGAATTATATTCCTTGGGATATAAAATATTTTTTTATAATTTTATATTGCAAAATATATTTTACCCCTTTGCTTTATTGATTTAAAAATAAAATCATGGGAGATATATCCAAAGACATAAATTCAAGATTTGAGAATAATAAAATTAAGGCGTTAATCAATATTAAATACACTGCCAATTGGATCAATAGTCATGAAAATGAATTTTTTAGACCCTACGGAATATCTCCTCAACAATATAATATATTAAGAATATTACGCGGTGCTGAAAAACCTATAAAGGTTCAAGTAATTAAAGAAAGAATGATCGATAGAGCTCCAAATGCCACTCGTTTAATGGATAAATTATGTGAGAAGAAACTGATTGAAAGAATTCGTTGTAACAATGACAGAAGAGTTGTTTTTATTAGTATCAATCAAACAGGTCTAAATCTTTTAAATACTATAAATACTAACTCTAAATTAGAGTTTTTAAATAATCTTACTGAAGAAGAAGCAACAACTTTAAGTAGGTTATTAGACAAGTTGAGGTAAAAAATTTCAATAAATATATTCCATGGGGATTAAATTTTAAAAAATTAAATGATTATGCATAAAGTAAAACATAATGCTAATTCTAGGGGTCTGGTTGATCATGGCTGGTTAAAAAGTAATCATTCATTTAGTTTTGCCAATTATTACAATTCCGATAGAATGAATTTTGGAGCATTAAGAGTTCTGAATGATGACATTGTTCAACCTAAAATGGGTTTTGGAACTCATCCTCATCAGAATATGGAGATTATATCTATTCCTTTAAAAGGAACATTATCTCACAAAGACAGCATGAATAATATTCGTTCTTTAGA
>CALKFR010000014.1 GCA_938084555.1 uncultured Flavobacteriaceae bacterium
TGCTGCTTTCACAGATAACATTTTTTCCATAGAATCATTATCAATTTCAATATCAAACTCATCTTCTACATCTAAAATAACATCTACCAAATTCGCTGAATTAATCTTTAAGTCATTAATAAAATCTGTTTCCTCAGATAGGTTATTAAATGCATTTTGATCTTGAACATAGGGCTTTACAATTTTTTGTAATGAAATAATAAGGTCTTCTCTTGTCATGAATTCTTTTTTAATATTTCTTAAAAATAACACATCCATTTACATCTCCAAAACCAAAACTTGCTTTTGCAATGATCTGTAGTTTTTTTGGTGTGTATTTGGTTGGTATTTTTTCTTTTGAAATTAATTTTAAAATAGCTGGATGCACTTCCTCGCAATTAATGTTTGGAAAAATAAATTGGTGTTTTAATTGCAAAATTGTTGCCACATTTTCTATAGCGCCCGCTGCAGCAAGACAATGACCAACCATAGATTTTAAAGAGTTAATCATTGGAAAATTTAGTCCGGTTCTTCCTAGGGCTTTTGTCCAATTTTCTATTTCTATGGGATCTTTTATAGTGGCTGTTAGATGCCCATTAATTGCATCAATTTCTGATGGTGCTATATTTGCGTTATTTATTGCGTCTACAATACATTTTTGCACCGCTTCAGAATTTGGAGCTGTCATGGTTCCGCCATTTCTTTGCCCTCCAGAATTGATGTTTCCTCCCAATACCTCAGCATAAATAGTTGCTTTTCTTTCCAAAGCACTCTCTAAAGTTTCTAATACCAGTGCTCCAGCCCCACTTCCAGGCACAAAGCCTGATGCATCTGCACTCATGGGCCTAGATCCTTCTTCTGGGTTTTCGTTGTGCTTGTAGGTCATCACTCTCATTGCATCAAATCCACCCCATATATAGGCTCCGTCATCACTACAGCTTCCAACTAGCATTCTTTTTGCCTTTCCTGTCTGAACACGTTCAAAGCCCATTAGTAAAGCTTCTGTGCCAGTAGTACAGGCAGATGAATTGGTAGTTACTTGATTTCCCACTCCTAGAATACCCCCTAAATAAGCACTAATGCCGCTTGCCATGGTTTGAACAACAACGGTGCTCCCTAATCTTTTTACCTTTTGATCGTCTAGTTTATACACAGCCTCTCTAAATTTTTCTACTCCAGAGGTACCTGCTCCAAAGACCAATCCAGAGTCATAGTCAACAGGTAGGTTTGTATCAATATCAAAGCCTGCATCTTTCCATGCGTCTATACCTGCAATACATCCATATAAAATTCCAGCACTATCAAAACCACGAAGTTGAAGAGGTGTTAAATACTTATTTTTCATCTCCTCTGAAACGGGAGGAATTCCTCCAATACAGCAAGAAAATTTTAAATCTTGGAGTTTTTGATGAAATGTAATTCCAGATCTTCCTGCTTGAATTGCTGCTAAAAAGTTGTCTAAGCCAACAGCGTTTGGTGCTACAACCCCCATCCCTGTAATGACAACTCTATGTTTCATTATTCATTGATTTTAACATGCCTGAAATAGTTCCTCTACAAACCAACTCATTATTATCATTAAACAATTCTACCTTACATTTTAGTTTGTTAAATCTAAAATAAATTTTTTCTGAAACTACTTTTACACGTTCTTGTGGACGAACTGGTAAAAAGAAATCAATATGATTTGAGGTTAATGCAATTTGTGGTTTTTTTGAAGTAGTAATTTCATCTCTTAATAAATATATCCCTAAACAAACCACCCCGATTTGGGCCATTACCTCTGTTAAAATAACACCTGGTGTTATTGGATTATTTTTAAAGTGTCCTTGGTAAAAATACTCGTCTTTTTTAAATGTATAAAATCCCTCCGCACCATGTTCTGATAAAGACCCTATTTCGTCTACAAACAAAAAGGGTGTTTGATAGGGTAAGAGCCGTATGATATTTTTGTTGTTCAAATTGTTTAGCTTATATGTTCTCCTCCGTCTACAGGAATAATTGCACCATTAATCCATGAAGCTTCATCTTTTGATAAAAGATAGACCACATTGGCAACATCTTCTGGAGCTGTTAATTTATGAAATGGATTGCGTAATAAAGAATGTTTTTTTATTTCATCGCTACCAGGAATCATTCTTAAAGAAGCTGTATCTGTAACTCCTGCTTGAATACAATTTGCCCTTATCCCGAAGGGTGCAAACTCTAAAGCAATGTTTCTTGTAATGGCTTCTAGCGTAACTTTTGCTGCGGATACAGCAGCATAATTTTTCCATGCTTTTGAGTTTCCTTCACTGGTAAAACTAAGTATTCGTGCATCATCTGAAAACAATTTAGCTTCAAAAATAGCTTTAGTCCAATCATATAAACTAATCCCCATGGCTTGGATTGTTAATTGAAAATCATCTGTCTGTAAAGTTGGTGTTGTTTCTGAAATCATGGGCTTTAGATTTCCTTTAGCCACACTGTGTACAAGTGTTTTAATAGAGCCACCTTTTAATTCTTTTTCTAAATCTTCTATCAACGCAACTCTCTTTTCTGAGTGAAAAGCATCTGTATTATAACTAATAAAATCAATACCTTCTTTGGTAATTTTTTTAAATTCTTTTTCTATTTCTTCTCGTTGTGACCTAGAATTTCTATGTACAATACAAATATTCATCCCATGACTCGCTAACTTTTTCGCCGTTGCTAGACCTAAGCCGCTAGAGCCCCCTAAAATTAGAGCCCATTCATTTTTATCTTTAAATTCTTTTACCATTCTAATAGTATTCTTTGTGCAGAAAAGCCTGGCCCAAAACTTAGCATCAGTCCTTTTTCTCCGGGTTGTCTATCTCTATCCATAAATCGCTCTAAAACGTATAAAACTGTTGCGCTAGACATATTTCCATACAGTCTCAGAACCTCTTTAGTGTCATTGATGTTCTTCCCTAAAGATCCAAATAAATCTTCTACTGTCTGAACAATTTTCTTGCCTCCGGGATGAAAAATTAAAAGATTTATATCTTCAATAGTTAGATGATTTCGCTCTAAAAAAGGATGGACAATCATTGGAAAGTGGTTGGAAATAGTTTCTGGAACAGACTTGTCTAAAATCATTTGTAAGCCTGTATTCACCAATTTAAATCCCATCATATGGGTTGCATTATAAAAATGATACATGGCTTCATCTAAAATTTTTGGTCCCTTGTCTTCTTCATAAGATGATAAAATAACACTTGCGGCACCATCTCCAAAAATTGCAGCACTTACAATATTTACCATAGAAAAATCTTCTAGCTGAAAAGTTGCTGTTGGAGATTCTACCGCTACCACTACCGCTCTTTTATTTGGGTTGGCTTTTAAAAAGTTTTTTGCATAAATGATCCCTGAAACTCCCGCCGCACATCCCATTTCTGTAACCGGAAGTCTCACTATATCTTGTTTCATTTGCAAGCTATTAATTAGATAAGCGTCTACGGAGGGTATCATGATTCCTGTACAACTCACAGTAATAATATAATCAATATCTGTGGGTTGTAAACTTGCTTTTTCTAATGATTTTTTCAATGATTGCTCTGCCAAAACTTTGACCTCTCTAGCATAAATAGCGTTTTTTTCTTCAAAAGAAGAATTTGAAAAAACTTCTTCAGCATCCATAATAGAATACCGTCTGTCTACACCAGCTCCTTCAAAAAGTTTTAAAACTTTTCGTTGAAATCTTTTTTCCTGGCCCTGCATCCATAGTTTTACAAAAGGAATAATGTCTTTAGTTTCCCTAGTGTGTTTTGGTAGCTGTTTCGCTACAGATAATATTTTTACGCTCATAATATTTCCTAAAAAACAGGAATTCTTTTAATGAATAGGATCTTTTCTTAAAATCCATAAATAGCGAAAAGCCCATTTCCATTGAATAGAAAAAGGCGCTTCCACTTGTGTTAAAATAGCCTCTAACTCTTTTCTTTTAAAAGCTCTTAAAATAGATGTTAAACCATCTTCTCTAACCATCTTGTTTTTAATGAAAAGCCCTATCAGTTTAAAAAGATAGTATGCAAGTCTATGCCTATGCAAATCATTCACAACCGCTCCAATTGTAGCTTTTTGAACCGTTGGCTTTAAAAAAGAGATGAGTTCCTCGTTTTTAAAATGGTGTAAAAACAAGGTGCACAAGACAACATCATATGCCTGCTTTTTAAACTCCTCTGAAAAAATGTCAATCGTTTCAAAACTCAACTCTGGATAATCTATAGAAAGTTCTCTTGCATATTCTATAGCTGCATCATTTGCATCTATTCCTATAAGTTTAAACTTGTAGTTGTTCTTTCTGCCAAACTTAGCAATATCTCTTAAAATATCTCCGTGTCCACAACCTAAATCAACCAAGGTAATTGTCTTCTTTTTTGACGATGTTTTAAGTAATTTTTTTAACCCTTTAATAGTTACTGAATTTCCTCCTAGAAACCGATTAATGGTTTCAAGTTTATCTAAGGTATCTCTAAACATATCTCCTTTAATAGAAAAATCATCCATCATTTCTGATGCTGAAGAACGGCGAGATGTATCAACTAAAAAACTCATAATGGGCGCAGCTGTTTTCCGTGGGTAAATTTGATTATTTTAGGCAATAAAGAAGGTGTTGTTTTTAAAATTGAGTATGCTATTTGAGAAATGATTTGATTTCTAAATAACCATGCGAAAAAATGGCCTGCTTTTAATCGTGTTTTAAATTCTTTATTCCAATCTCTAAGATACTGTTTTTCTAAGCCTTCTCTAGTTTTTATTTCGCCATTTAAAAACTGAAGTATTCGAGAGCTTGCTAATTTTGCGCTAGAAATAGCCATTCCCATTCCATTACCACATAGCGGGTGAATCATTCCTGCGGTATCACCACACATAATGATATGATCTTCTACTGGTTTTTTAGTTTGAAAAGAAACTTGACTAATAGTTAGTGGTTTTTCAAAAACTGGTGTTGTTTCTTTAAATATTTTTCTAAGATGTTCATTTTTAAAAACAACTTTTTCTTGAAAATCTGTAATATTTTTATGTTTTTTAAACGAACGATATTCTGTAATATAACAAACATTAATAGCATTGTTTTCTACTTTAGATACACCACAATAGCCTCCTTTAAAATTATGTAGCCCCACCAAATTTTCTGGGAATACGCCTTTTACGTGTGTTTTCACCGCCAAGTATGGCGATTTTTTTTGAATGAATTTCCGCTTCATTTTTTGATCTAATGAAGACCTTTTCCCAAAAGCGCCTATTGTAATTTTGCTTTGAAATACTCCTGAACTTTTTGTTAAAATTGTGAAAGAATTTTTTTTAAATTCAATAGAATCTACCGTGTCTTTTAAAATTTTAACGCCATTTAAGCATGCTTTTTTTACCAATAAGTCATCTAAAAAATATCGGCTCATTCCAAAACCTCCCAGAGGCAATTCCCCTTTTATTAAATTGCTTTTTGTAGTACTTATATGAACTTTTGTGATCTGTTTTGCGCCTTCATGTATTGGATTAATTCCTAAAGAATTTAAATATGGCAGTACTTCATTAGAAATATATTCTCCACATACTTTGTGTTTTGGATACGTGTTTTTTTCAATTAACAACACCTGTTTCTTGTGTTTAGACAAATGAATAGCACTGGTTAATCCAGCCAATCCACCTCCCACTATAATTACATCAAATGTTGTTGTTGTTTTCAATTGTTATTTGGTTGCAGAATATTCTACTTGAATTTTTACATTATTAGACAAAACAAAACTACGCCCTCCTAAATTAAAATCTTTACGGTTTAGTAGCATTGAAGCATTTAGGTTTAGTATTGAATTGTCTTCAAAAACTTCTAAAGGAATTTCCATCTCTTTAACAATCCCTTTGATGCTTAACCCTGCAAAAAGGGTAATATTACCATTCACATCCTTTGTAATTTTAGAGGATTTTGATATAATTTTTTCATGATTTAAGGCATCAAAATAATCTGTTTCTAACAAGTGTTTATCTCTTGCTTCAATGCCAGTAAAAATTGTATTCACCATAATGGTTGCACTAATATAGCTATTAGATAAATCTTTGGTGTTTAAATTTGTCTTTATATCTGTATTTTTAAAACCTCCGTCTACAGGTATTCCAAAATTTTTAATTTTAAATAAAACAGTGGTTTTGTTCTTGTCTTGAACCCATTCTTGAGAGGATAAAGTTAATGTGGCTAACAAAAAAAGTATAAGTATTTTATTCAAAATTTTAATATTATTTAATCTAATAGGTTTGCCAATTCTTTTCCAACCTGAGAACCAATAGCAACACCCATTCCGCCTAGACGTATACCACAATAACTATTTTCAGAAAGTTGTTTTACGATTGGCTTTTTCTGATTTCCAACCCCCATAATTCCACTCCAACGATGTGTGATTTCAAAAGCTGTATTTGGTAAAATAGTTGTTTTTAAAAGGTGTTCTAATTTATTTTGAATGCGTGTAGTTTCTCCAAATTGTGTTGTTTCTTCTGTCTCAAAATCTAAATTTCTTCCACCTCCCAGTAAAATTCTATTATGTATATTTCTAAAATAATAATACCCTTCCTCCAAATGAAAAGTTCCCTTAATGTGTAGGTTTTTAATTTGACTTGTAATTAACACTTGAGCTCTTGCAGGCGAGATAGGTTCTTTGAGAAGTTCTTTAGAAAAACCATTAGTAGCAAAAAACACTTTAGAGGCTAAAACCTCTCCTTGACTTGTGTTAATCTTTACTTGATTTGTACGCTCTGAAAACCCTAGGACAGAAATGTTGTTTAAAACTTTTACTCCTTTCTCTTGTGCTTTTTTTAACAATTGTGAAACCATTTTTCCTGTATCTATCTGGGCTTCAAATTTGTTTACCAAATAAGCTGGAACAATATTTTTGAAATTAAACTTATTGCGTACTGTAGAAAAAACGCTTTCCTTAAAAAGAGGAAGTAATAACTTGTTTAAATCTTCTGTTTTATTTTTACACTTTTCAAAAAAGCCTTCATCATTAAATAATTCATACCCGTAATTTTGTTGATAATCTATATTTGTATCTCCTAGTAAGTTTCTAAGAAGCTGAAGACCCTCCCACCTCTTCTTTATCAACTGAAATACCTCTTCTTCTGTGTGGTTTTTGAGATCACTTAACAATTCTGAAGTGCTCCCAAAACAAGCAAATCCAGCATTTTTTGTACTTGCTCCTTGTGGAAGTAATCCTTTTTCTAAGACAATAACTTTTGATTTTGGGAAGCGTTCTTTTAAATGAATTGCACAGTTTAAACCAACAATTCCACTTCCAACAACAACAAAATCATTGTTAGTAAACCATTCTTTATATTCCCAATAACTGTAATTCATTACATTAATTTTTCAAAACAATTGCTGTTATCCATATGGGCATACTGTCAGTAATTTTGAATCCTTGTATATCCCAGACTTTTTATAAAACTTTATTGCCTCTTGCTGACGATTTCCTGTCTCTAAAATACACTTTTTAAAGCCTTGTAAAAAATGAAAAAGCTGTTTGTTTTTAAAACTCTAACTTCAATTGAACCCAAACAGGTTCTTTTTTTTCTGTGTCTAAGTTAGAAAAAGATATGCCTAATAGCCTTACAGAATTTTTAAACTTTTCTTGGTATACAAGTTCTTTTATAATATGCATAATTTCATCTTTTGTTTGCATAAAAATTCTAGCGGTTTTACTTCTTGTTTGTTGAGTAAAATCACTATATTTTATTTTTAAAGTAAGTGTTTTCCCTCTTGTATTTGTGGCTATCATTCTTTTTTCTAATTCTTCTGCAATTTTACATAGTCTCTCTAACATAAACACTTCTGAGGAAATATTTTTAGAAAAAGTTCTTTCTGCAGCAATTGACTTTCGAACTCTATTTGGTTTTACTAAACTATTGTGAATGCCTCTCACAATATTATAATAGAAACTTCCTGACTTCCCAAAGAGTTTTGTTAACTCCTCCAATGATTTTTCCTTTAAATCTGATCCTTTAAAGATACCTAAGTTGTTCATTTTTGCAGCAGTTACCTTACCAACTCCATAGAATTTATTAACAGAGAGTCCTTCTAAAAAAGGAATGACCTCTTCAGGGTTAATGGTTTTTTGACCATTTGGTTTATTAATATCTGACGCTACTTTGGCTATAAATTTATTAACTGATATTCCTGCTGATGCTCTTAGCTGTAATTCATTAAAAATACGATCTCTAATTTCTTTGGCAATTAAACTTGCTGATGGGTTACCTTTTTTATTTTCAGTAACATCTAAATACGCTTCATCCAATGAAAGCGGTTCAACTAAATCTGTATAATCATTAAAGATTTGTCTAATCTTAACTGAAATTTCTTTGTATCTAGAAAATCTTGGTTTTACAAATATTAGATGAGGGCATTTTTTTTTGGCTAAGACACCACTCATTGCAGACCTTACACCAAACTTTCTAGCCTCATAGCTTGCTGCAGCAACAACCCCTCTTTCGCTACTACCGCCTACTGCAATTGGTTTTCCAATTAAATCTTTGTTATCTAACTGTTCAACTGATGCGTAAAAAGCATCCATATCTACATGAATTATTTTTCTATTTGCTAGTTTTGGTTCCACTTTATAAAGTTATAAAAAATTGATTTTCCATAAGTAGAGCTTTTACATAAGATTTTAATCATTACAACAGAGAAGTATTCGTTTTTTATAAACTAGAAAATATAAATTATTAAAATACAAAAAGCGCCTTAAAGGCGCTTTCTAAAATATTTATTTCTAATTAATTTAATTACACTATACCCTGAGCTAACATAGCATCTGCAACTTTAACAAATCCTGCAATATTTGCTCCCTTTATATAGTCTACTGAGCCGTCTTCATTTTTACCATAAGCAACACAAGATTCGTGAATGTCTTTCATTATATGCTTTAACTTTTCATCTACCTCTTCTCTAGTCCAACTTAAACGTAAAGAGTTTTGACTCATCTCCAAACCAGAAGTTGCAACACCACCAGCGTTTGACGCTTTTCCAGGAGCGAATAATATTTGTGCTTTTTGAAATTCATAAATTGCATCTGGGGTTGATGGCATGTTGGCTCCTTCTGCCACACAGATACATCCATTTTCTACTAACTTTTTAGCGTGTTCTCCATTTAATTCGTTCTGTGTTGCACAAGGTAAAGCAACATCACATGCTACAGACCATGGTTTTTCTCCTTTAAAAAACTTTGCATTTGGATACGTATTTATGTACTCACTAATTCTTCCTCTTTTTACATTTTTTAACTCCATAACAAAAGCTAATTTATCTGCATCTATACCATCATTGTCTAGAATATACCCTGAAGAATCAGATAGAGTTACCACTTTTGCCCCAAGCTGAGTTGCTTTTTCTGTAGCATATTGTGCAACATTTCCAGAGCCTGAAACCACCACTGTTTTTCCTTGAAAAGAATCTCCTTTTGTTTTCAACATATTTTCTGCAAAGTACACGTCTCCGTACCCAGTAGCTTCTGGCCTTATTAATGAACCTCCCCAAGAAGCCCCCTTTCCAGTTAAGACACCAGTAAAAGAATTTTTAAGTTTTTTATACATTCCAAACATAAACCCAATTTCTCTCCCGCCAACTCCAATATCTCCTGCAGGGACATCTGTATTATGGCCTATGTGTCTGAAAAGCTCACTCATAAAAGCATGGCAAAATCGCATAATTTCATTATCTGATTTTCCTTTAGGGTCAAAGTCTGACCCTCCTTTTCCTCCACCCATTGGGAGTGTTGTTAGAGAGTTTTTAAATACCTGTTCAAAAGCTAAAAATTTTAAAATACTTGCATTAACTGTTGGGTGAAATCTTAAACCTCCTTTGTACGGTCCAATAGCTGAATTCATTTGAACTCGATACCCTCTATTGACTTGAATCTCTCCTAAATCATCTACCCATGAAACTCTAAAAGAAATTAATCTTTCAGGTTCTACCATTCTAAGTAAGATGTTTTTCCCATGGTAAATATCATTTTTAACGATATATGGGATAACTGTTTCTGCAACTTCCTGAACTGCTTGTAAAAATTCTGGCTCATGATGATTTCTCTGTTTCACCAAGTCCATAAAAGCATTAATTTTTGCCTGCATATGTTTTTTTTTGATTTGTTTTAAATTGTTCAAATTTGCAACAAATATATATATTTTAAGACATCTTAATCATAGTTTTTTGGTTTTGTTTTTATCCGCAGCATCAGTATTCAATCGTTTTCGTTTGGAATTTGGTTTTCAAAAGGAAAAAGAAACACTTTCTTTATAAAAAATGTAAATTTGTAGAATATTTATTATCAAAATAAAATATGTTAGACAAGGTTAAAGAGCTCATTGAGGAAGTTCATTTATTTAATACAACTTCAAAATCAGATGTTGAAGCTTTTAGAATTAAATATCTAGGAAGCAAGGGGTTGTTAAAAGGGTTGTTCTCTGAATTTAAAAATGTTGATGCTGAATTAAGAAAAGAATTTGGACAAGCTTTGAATACTCTAAAAAAGGCCGCAGAAGATAAAGTTAGTTTATTAATTAACAACCTAGAAAACACTGAAGCGAATAAACATTTTTATGGAGACTTAACAAGACCTTCTGAACCAATTTCTTTAGGTTCTAGACACCCTATCTCTCTAGTGAAAAATCAAATCATAGACGTCTTTAATAGAATTGGGTTTACTGTTTCCGAAGGTCCTGAAATAGAGGATGATTGGCACAATTTTACAGCGCTTAACCTTCCTGAGTATCATCCAGCAAGAGATATGCAGGATACTTTTTTTATTGACAAAAACCCTGATACTTTACTAAGAACACATACTTCATCTGTTCAAGTTCGATATATGGAAAACAATAAGCCTCCCATAAGAACCATTTCTCCTGGGAGAGTTTTTAGGAATGAAGATATTTCTGCAAGAGCACATTGCATATTCCACCAGGTAGAAGGTTTATATATTGATACAAATGTTTCTTTTGCTGATCTTAAGCAGACATTATTGTATTTCACAAAAGAAATGTTTGGAAAATCTAAGATTCGTTTACGCCCATCTTATTTTCCTTTCACAGAGCCCAGTGCAGAAGTTGATATTTACTGGGGTTTAGAAACTGAAACAGATTATAGAATTACAAAGGGTACTGGTTGGCTTGAAATTATGGGGTGTGGCATGGTAGATCCTAATGTGCTTAAAAACTGCAACATAGACCCAACTATTTATAGTGGTTATGCTTTTGGAATGGGAATAGAAAGAATTGCCATGTTGCTATATCAAATACCAGACATTAGAATGTTTTATGAAAATGATATTCGTTTCCTTGAACAATTCAAATCTGTACTTTAATACTTTTTTATCAGGCAATTCGTAAAATCATCTCAACAACGCCATTTAATTCTATGAGAAAAGACATTATAATTCCTGAGGTTTCTGGTGTTGAAATGGCAATTGTATATGAATACAATAATATTTATGACACAAACGACTGGAATGTTTATCTTATAAACAATAATAATGTTCATCTAGAAATGGTTGTCATCGTTTCTAAGGGGTTTGGTGGTAAAAAAATAAGCTCGGTTATGCGTAAAAAAATTGATGTTTTAGACGCGCGTTCATTTGCTAAAGTTGAGTGGATGCAGCCTGATTTATTTAAACTTACAAATCAATTTCAAGTTACTTTTTTTATCAATGATCGTTTATTTGACAAAACATTCACTTTTAAAAAAAATACAATTAAAGAAGGAGGCTTACGAATGATTCCTGAGCTTAAAAAGCAAGGAATTATAGCCAAATAAGTATGGTCTTTAATCTTCTCGATTAATAATTTAGAAAAATATAATATATTTAGTTAAACCCAATTTAATTGCTCTCTCCAAAATAGGGCGCCTTTAGATTAACTTAATTAAAAGATACTATGAAGCGGTTTTCTTTTTTTGATAGAGAAAATACCATAAATGAATTACAATCAATTGAATTTGATGTATTAATTATTGGAGGCGGGATTACTGGTGCAGGTATTGCTCTGGATGCGGCTTCAAGAGGCATGAAAGTGGCGCTTGTAGAGAAAAACGACTTTGCTTCTGGAACTAGTAGTAAATCTACAAAGTTAATTCATGGTGGATTAAGGTACTTAAAACAATTTGATTTTTGGTTGGTTAAAGAAGTTGGAATGGAACGTGCAATTGTGCATAAATTAGCACCACACCTTGTTGTTCCTGAAAAAATGATTTTACCCCTTGTTGATGGTGGAACTTATGGCTCTTGGCTAACATCTGTGGGCTTGAAAGTATATGATGTTTTAGCGGCTGTTGAAGGCGAAGACAAGCGTAAAATGTTAAACCAAAGTGAAGCTTTAGTTAAAGAGCCTCTCCTTCCTAAACATAAATTAAAGGGCGCTGGCTACTATGCTGAATACAGAACAGATGACGCCCGTCTTACTTTGGAGCTTATTAAAACATCTTTAAATTATGATGCAAAACCTATTAATTATTTAGAAGTTTTAGAATTCTTATACGAAGATAATCGAGTTGCGGGTGCAACAGTAAAAGATGTATTAACCAATACCGTTTTTAATATTAAATCAAAATATATAATCAATGCCACTGGACCATGGGTAGATCGTTTACGGTTGAAAAATCAAATTAACACAAGCAAAAAACTGCGATTATCTAAAGGAGTTCACCTCGTGGTTGACTATGATAAATTACCAGTAAAACAATCTGTTTATTTTGATATTCCTGATGGGCGAATGATGTTTGCAATCCCAAGGGGTAGAAGCACTTATTTTGGAACAACAGACACAAACTATCAGGGTAATAAAGATGAAGTTAAAACAGATTTGGTAGACGCTATGTATCTTATAGCCGCAGTGAATAATATGTTTCCTGATGTGTTGATCTCCATTGATGATATAAAGTCTTCTTGGGCAGGACTTCGGCCTCTAATTCATGAAGAGGGTAAACCCGCTTCTGAACTGTCAAGAAAGGATGAAATATTTATAGCTAAATCAGAATTAATTTCTATTGCTGGAGGAAAGCTAACGGGGTATCGTAAAATGGCGGAACGAATCGTTGATTTGGTTGCTAAAAAACACCTTAGACGATTCTCTAAAGAATTTAAAAAAACACAAACAGAACAGATCTTGCTTTCTGGCGGTAAATTTGAAAATTTTGATGACGTAAAAAATTATATAAAAGTAATTTACAAGAGAATTTTTGAGGATAAGTTTAGTGAAAAAGATGCCCAGTATCTTGTCTATAATTATGGTAAACAAACTGAGATTATACTCAATAAATATGATGAATTCATTGAGAAACACCCTCATGAAAAAATGATAAAAGCGGAAGTTTGGTATACAATTCATAATGAAATGGCTTGTACACCAATTGATTTTTTTATGAGAAGAACCGGAAGGTTTTATTTTGATATAGATAGTGTTCATCGTTACAAAACGATAGTTTTAAATGAATTTTCTAATTACTTTTTTTGGGATAAAGAAGAAGAAGAAAAAAAGAAGGAAGAATTGTTAAAAAAACTGGAGGAGGTTATCTCTTTTAAATAATACTATTCCTTTTCGTGATCTTCTAGGTCTTTTGTTAAGTCCAGTCTTCTTAGGGTTGGATTTGTTATTCCTGTTAGAACTACAGTTAATAAGGTCATGCTTCCGCCAAAAACTACAGCTACAACCGTACCCATTAACTTTGCTGTTAACCCGCTTTCAAATGCCCCAAGTTCATTAGATGATCCAACAAACATAGAATTGACAGAAGAAACCCTTCCTCTCATTTCATCAGGTGTTTTTAACTGAAGAATCGTTTGTCTTATCACCATAGAGACACCATCTGTAACGCCGCTAAAAAATAAAGCTGTAACAGAGATCCAAAATACAGAAGAGATTCCAAAAACAATTATGCAAACACCAAAGCCAAAAATGGCAACTAATAATTTTTTTCCAGCGTCTTTACTAATAGGAATATAGGCTGTTACCAACATAGTTAAAAAAGAACCAACAGATGGAGCTGCTACTAAAATTCCGAAACCTTGTGGTCCTACTTTTAAAATATCTTCAGCAAAAACTGCTAATAGGGCAATTGCACCTCCAAATAAAACAGAAAACATATCTAAAGTAAGCGCTCCTAAAATTGCTTTAGATTTAAACACAAAACGAACACCTTCTTTTAAACTTTGCAAAATAGGCTCCCCTATCTTTGGATTTAGAACAGGCTTTCTTTTGATTTTAAATACTACAAAGAAAGAAAAAGTCACTAAGAGAAAAATAACGCTTAAGGACCAATGAACGCCAATCCAATTGATAGAAAAACCAGCAAAAGAGACCCCTAAAACACGAGCCATTTGCCATAAGGAACTATTCCATGTTGCTGCATTTGGATATATTTTTTTCGGAACTATTAGAGCGACTAAAGAAAAAATAATTGGGCCAAAAAATGCGCGTAAAAAACCGCCAAAGAAAACAAATGCATAAATTATATATAAGATTGTTTGTGTTGAAAGGGTATTACTCAATACATCTGATGTAACCCAAAAAAGACCAAAGCTTATTAATGAAAAGGCGGCAATGCATAATGCTAGTAAATTCCTTTTTTCTTTTTGATCTACAATGTGGCCTGCAAACAATGCGGTTGATAGTGCGGGAATAATTTCCATTAAACCAATAAGACCTAAATATAAAGGATCTCCTGTTAACTCATAAACCTTCCACTCAATTACAATAAACTGCATAGACCACCCAAAAACTAAAGCAAAACGAACTAATAAAAAAACTGTAAACTCTTTTATTCTTAAAGCTGCATAGGGATCGTTTTTTCTTTTTTGGACCATAATAGATGAATTCGATATAAATGTAAATAAAAATGAGGCTACTATGTAGCCTCATTTTAAAGTTTATAAAAACGTTTATCTTTCAGAAAATTACTTCGAAAAAATAATTCTCTTCGTTGTGCTTTTGTTTCCTTGTGACACATTTAATATATATATACCGTTAGCTAGTTTTCCTGTAGCTATAGGTTCATCAAACAACGATTGATTACTCGTGTGGTTAGAGCGATAAACTCTTCTACCTTGTAAATCAAATAATTCTATTTTTACAATATCATTAGATGATGTTTCAAAACGAACATTAATTACACCGTTTGAAGGGTTTGGATATATAGATAGGTTTGATAAACCATAAGAATTTGTACTTAATGTTGTTGCTTCTATGCTTACCTCTTGATTTGGCAACCAACCGTTTAACGAGTTAGTAATATCTACCTTAAAAGAATCTGAAAACAATGTTGTTTGTGTATTTGAATATGCAATAATACCTGAGTCTACATCTGCTTGCGTAAATGTTCCGCCAATAGCTAAATCTGAACCGCTTTTTGTAATTACACCCTTAGTTGGAGCCACTACAATAGTGTATAATTGTTGTGAGGCTGTCTCAGAATCTGAGGATGCTAGCATGTCTGAAGATGTAAAAACAGTGCTTTGGTTTGCGGTAACTGATACTGGATTAGATGAAAACTCTGGAAGAGATGAGTTAGCTTCAGCTGTACAAACCGTTATCGTTGCTCCATCTAAACTTCCTGTTGTAAAAGTTCCTCCATTCTGAAAAGTTTCATCATTTGCAATTAACAGCCAAGTTCCTAAAGAGCTTTTCCCAGCAGAACTAGCTAAACTTTGAGTCGGTATAATAGTTCCTGAAATAGCAGGGTCTGATGTTCCACATGATAACTCTACACCATTGTCATCAAATATAGCACCTGTAACATTTGCAACTTGATCACACACATTTTCTAAAAGAGTAGTTGTATTGGCTCCTAAAGCATCTGGTTCTTGTATTAAAACCTCTAATTCTCCAATAGCAACATGTGAAATATCTACACCAACTTTTAATCTACTAATTGTTAAGTCATCTGTAATCTCAATCGGTAAGAACGCTGTAACAGAAGAACCGCTTCCTAAACGATCATTATCAAAATCTGTAGCTGTATAAGTATTTGTACAGTCTTCAGATCCTGCAGTTTGAAAGCTGTAGATTACAGGGGAAACAGATAAACCACACTGATTTATTGGGTTTACTCTCCAATAGTAAACAGTGTTATCAATAAGGCCTGTAGTTGTATATTTTAATTCAGTTTGTGTAGATGTTTCGAGGATATTTGTAAATGATGGGTTGTCAGACAACTCAAAGGTGTATGACTCGGCGTTTATATTTTCATTCCATGTTAGTTCAATCTCTGGATATAAAACACCTGCCTCCTCATTTAAAGGAGATAATAAACTCATAGGATTATCTACAAAATCTGGATGCACAACTCTTAACTCAACTTTTTTAGTTTGTGTTTCATCACCATTTGAGGCTGTTACATTTATGTTGTATGTACCTGCCGCAACGCTTTCTAAGTTTCCTACAGTCATAATAACCTCACCATTTGCGCTGATTGAAGAGGGTGAAAATGAAGCGGTAGCTCCTGTAGGTAAATTTTCTGCAGTAATTGTTGTAGTTGTTTGAATTTGTTGAACATAATCAAACTTAAATTCTGCATCTGTTGTTGAACATTGAATAATTTCCGGATTTATACTTGAAAGATTAATATCAGAAAGTGATCCAGTTACTATTAGTGAATAATTTTGAGAATCGTTTACTAGTGTTCCTTTGTGAGAAACTGTAATTATATATTCTCCTGATGCATCTGTAATCTCTATTTTTTCAAATGGATCAACTAAATTATCACCTTGTTCGTTGGTGTTTACCGATGTTAATCTCCAAGGAAGGTATTCAGTTGTTTCACCGTCAACAACTTGTGAAATTCTAATGTCTAAATCATTAACAAGGGCAGGGGTTGGGTCATTTACACCATTTGTATTTTGTTCACCTGCAACATCTGTCCATGAAATTGATGCCGCCAATGGATTTACTCCATCAGATTTAATACTCATGGTAAAAATGTCTCCATTGTTTAATGTTTTCTCTTTAACAACACTCATAAAATCAACATTGTTAATTGTTTCTACAGCAAATTTTGCGTTTAATAAGCCCCACCCTGTAGTTGCGTCTGGTCCAATAAGAGTTTGAGAATTTGTGCTAGAGTTGTCTGGTGTAATATCATCTGCGGTGTGAAGTGCCAAGCCTTTTAGTGTAGCGCCCAACATGAAAGAACCATTTACATTATTGTAATGTTGCTGAACCAATAACAATGAACCCATTACATTTGGCCCAGACATAGAAGTTCCTGAATAATTTCCATAACCATTACTATCGCCCACTGGAGAAATAAGGCCGGATCCATTACCAGTAATATCTGGTTTCACCCTTAAATCGTCTGTTGGACCTTCAGAGCTCCCGCTGTTTCTAATCATAGAGATTAAATTTCCGTCATCATCTATCTGAGCATCTTGACCATTGGCAACAGTTAAATTATTTTTGGCAGTTGTCATTCCAGTTAACTTGTCAAACAAACTGTTTCCTTCTAAGGGGTCTGTATTTGCTGAATTATTATTTCCATCATTCCCAGCAGAAACTACTTGTAAATAATATGGAGCATTATACATTATAGCATCAAACTCTTTAGCATCATAACCATATATACCTGCGCCATTTTGGACATTATTTAAAGGATACCCATAAGAATGATTAGATAAAAGCATTCCTTCTGAAGCTGCTGCTGCACCTTCTGGAATGTCTTGACTCCAACGATAAGAAACCCCTTTTGCTTGGGGCGCCATTCCTTTTGCTTCTGAGTTTACACCAGATGCTAAGATAGTACCTGTTACATGTGTTCCGTGGTCACTATATTGATTTTCATCATCTCCAATTGTAACTCTATCATCTCCTCCTGGCCCATCAAATTCTTGATGATTGGTGAAGACCCAGCCACCATCCCAAACATGAGCTGTCATGTTTTGACCCTCAAGTTCTAAGCCTAAACTACCACCAGTATTAAGATGGTTAACCCTAGTTGAAATTGCAGCATTTTGGTTTAATGTTTTATAATAAATTGGTTGATTGTCTTCAGAAACTTTCATAAGTTCATAAAGATTTCCGTCTTCAACATAAGTTATTGCCCATCCTTTTAGTGAGGCCATTTCTAAAGCTTTCTCTTTTGCTTCTAGATATATTTGTCTTGAAGAATCTTCAATTTTTTTTAATTCTTGTGTATTGTTAGCTTTCTTAATTTCTCTAATTTGTTCTTCTGTTTGAGAAAAAACAAACATACTTGATAAAAAAAAGGAAAAGATTAATAATTTATTGAAGTAATTTTTTTTCATGTGATTATTTTTTATTTACCAGAGAACGAAGATAATACTTTGATTTATATTATTTTATTTTTTAACATTATGTATTATTTCTTCATGTCCATTAATATAGCAAATGTTTGATTAATGTCTTTCTCTTTTACAACAATTGTCATTTCGTTTGTTGTTGATATTATCTCCTGAAGAGAAATATCTGCCCACGCTAATTGTTTTAAAATAAAATAATAAAAACCGGATTGTTCCAGGTTGCCTTCTGGTAATTTTATGGTTATAGAGGCTAAATTTTCTACACTGTGTATTAATTGTTGATATGTAAAAAATTCTTTAATATAGGGTTTTAATGGTTGGCTAATAACAATGTTTGTCTCAAAAATACCTGTAGAAACAGTGATAAAAGAATCGTCGTTATTTGCGGCAACTTCTAAAATTTTAGCAATTTCTTTTAAAAGAGATTTTGTGTTTTTATAGGTATAATCACTAAGGTCTGAGCGAACAATAAAATCACCTAAGGAAAGTGTAAATTTTCTAATATTTTTTCTTATTCTTAATTCACTTGCTGGAGAAAGCCTGTTAATTGCCATCATTACAGCCCCTACCTTTACTTGTTTTTTTAACAATTTGTCTACTTCGGGAAGTATAATTCTAGCCAAAGAAGAAACATTTATTAATTTTTCATGAAGTGCCTCTTCAATAAATGGTGTTTTTCGAACCGTGCTTTCCACAGCCTCTTGTATTGTTTTCAAAGCTTATATTATTTAACTCTTAAAAATATTTAAATCATTTAATTAATTAATCTAGTTAATTCTTTAAAGGTTTGTTTCGCGTCTTTTCCTTGATAAAGAACAGCAAAAACAGCATTAATAATAGGAGTTCTTGCTCCATTCTGTTCTTTAATTTTGTAAGCACTTTCTGTAGCATAATACCCTTCTGCAACCATACTCATTTCCAACATTGCAGATTTAACTGTATAGCCCTTACCAATCATATTTCCAAACATTCTGTTTCTACTAAAAGTGGAATATCCTGTAACTAGTAAGTCTCCTAAATATGCCGAATTATTAATATTCCTTTTCATTTTATGAACTTTTCGAATAAACCGCTTCATTTCTCTAATAGCATTACTCATAAGAACAGATTGAAAATTATCTCCATACCCTAGCCCGTGTGCTATTCCTGCAGCAATAGCAAAAATATTTTTTAGCATTGCGGCATATTCTGTGCCTATAATGTCATCTGAAACTTTTGTTCTGATGTATCGGCTCTTTAAAAGTCCTCCTATTTGAACTGCTTTTTCTTCATCCTGGCAAGCTATTGTTAGATAAGATAGGCGTTCCATAGCCACCTCTTCCGCATGACAAGGGCCTGTAATTACACCAATATTTTTATAAGGGATGTTGTGTTTTTCATAAAAATATTCCCCGACAATTAGTCCATATTCAGGAACAATTCCTTTAATTGCAGAAAAAATTATTTTATTCTCTAAACTTTCTGTTAACTTATCAAGCTCTAAGGTTAAAAAAGCAGAAGGAATTGCAAAAATTAATACGTCATAATTAAAAACAATTTCATTAATATCGTTTGAAAGATCTAATTGAGCAGGATGAAGCTCAGCAGAGCTTAAATAATTGGGATTATGTTTATTTATTTTAATATGTTCTGAAACATAAACACTTCGCATATACCAACCTATGTTCTCTAGGTTTTCAGAAAGCATTTTTACAATAGCTGTTGCCCAACTACCCCCACCAAGAACGGCAACTTTTGGTTGATTTTTCATGATTAATTGCTTTATAAGGCTCAAAAGTAATAATTCTAATATGTAATTTATAAACTAGAGTGATTTATTATATTTGTTTCTCTTAATATAAAATAATGGAAGTTCAAGTAATTAATAAGTCTAAACACGAATTACCTTCTTATGAGACTGTTTTCTCTGCGGGTATGGATATTAAAGCAAACATATATGAGTCTGTAACTCTTAGGCCTTTAGAAAGAATTGTTATAAAAACTGGTTTATTTATATCATTATCTAAAGGTTTGGAGGCTCAGGTTAGGCCCCGAAGTGGTCTTGCCGCTAAAAAAGGGATAACTGTTTTAAATAGCCCCGGAACTATAGATGCCGATTATAGGGGTGAAATAGGGGTTATACTTATTAACTTATCTGCTGATAATTTTACAATAAATGATGGTGATAGAATCGCTCAATTGGTTATTGCAAAGCACGAACAAATTAAGTGGAAAAATGTTACAATACTAGATGAAACTGTAAGAGGGGTGGGAGGATTTGGAAGTACTGGGGTTTAAACTACAAAAACCCACAATTAATTAGTGGGTTTCTATAATATAAACTTCTTTTTACATTTATTGGTTATCGATAGCTTCTTTAATTTTAACTTCTAATTCTTCTGCTAAATCAGGGTTATCTTTTATTAAAGACTTAACCGCGTCTCTTCCTTGACCTAATTTAGTTTCTCCATAACTAAACCAGGAACCGCTTTTTTTAACAATTCCTAACTCTACACCAATGTCTAAAACCTCTCCAACTTTAGAGATTCCTTCCCCGTACATAATATCAAATTCTGCAATTTGAAAAGGTGGTGCGACTTTATTTTTTACAACTTTTACTTTTGTTTGATTTCCTATTACCCTATCGCCATCTTTTATTTGCGTTCTTCTTCTAATATCTAATCGAACTGATGCATAGAACTTTAGAGCATTTCCTCCAGTGGTTGTTTCGGGATTCCCAAACATAACCCCTATTTTTTCTCTTAATTGATTAATAAAAATAACTGTACACTTCGTTTTACTGATTGTTCCTGTTAGTTTACGAAGTGCTTGAGACATTAAACGAGCATGCAATCCCATTTTTGAATCTCCCATCTCTCCTTCAATTTCAGATTTTGGTGTTAATGCAGCAACAGAATCTATAACAACAATATCTATTGCGCCTGATCGAATTAGATTATCAGCAATTTCTAACGCTTGCTCTCCATGATCTGGTTGAGAAATGATTAAATTGTCAATATCTACACCTAGGTTTGAAGCATAAAAACGATCAAATGCATGCTCTGCATCAATAAAAGCGGCAATGCCCCCTGCTTTTTGAGCCTCAGCAATTGCATGTAAAGTAAGTGTGGTTTTCCCTGAAGATTCTGGGCCGTATATTTCTATAACTCTACCTCTTGGATATCCTCCAACTCCAAGGGCTAAGTCTAAACCTAAAGAACCAGATGAAATTGCTTCTACCTCTTCTACAACACTATCTCCCATTTTCATAACAGACCCTTTTCCGTATGTTTTATCTAACTTATCTAAAGTTAACTGAAGGGCTTTAAGCTTTGCTTGTTTCTCTTTATCTGCTGCCATAAATACTACTTATTTAATTTTTAAAAAGTACGACAAGGTACGAAATTTGGTTAGTAATTATAAATGAAAAAAGATTATTTTTGAATCTATTTACAGCCCCTTCTTTGTTTATATGAATAACCACCGTCACTTTATTTTTCATAAGCCTTACGGCACAATTTCACAATTTATAAATCCACATAAAAGGAAAAAAAAATTATTAGGTGATTTTTTTAATTATCCTAAAAAAACTATGGCAATAGGAAGGTTAGATGTAAATTCAGAAGGTCTTCTTTTGTTAACAACTAATGGGAAGGTAAGTGAAAAAATTAGAAGTAGTACTATTGAAAAAGAATATTATGTTCAAGTAGATGGATCTATTAAACAAGAAGATATTAATATTTTAAAAAGTGGTGTAATTATTGGTTTTGAAGGAAAAAAATATACTACAAAATCTTGTAAATCTTCTTTAATACCTGTACCTAATTTTAAAGAAAGAACACAAAAAATTAGAGATGAAAGACATGGGCCAACTAGTTGGATTTCTATAACTTTAAAAGAAGGAAAATTTAAACAAGTAAGAAAAATGACAGCGGCTGTTGGTTATCCTACATTACGTTTAGTTAGAATTAGAATAGGATCTATTATTTTAGGTAATATGAAACTTGGTGAAGTAAAAGAAATAAAAAGTTTTTTTTAATTTCTAAGCATTTTGATATGTGGAATACCATCTTCTAAATATTCTTCTCCTATTTTAATAAAACCTAATGAATTATAAAATCTAGTTAGATAAGATTGTGCTGATATAAGAATTTTACTTTCTTGTAAATTATTTTCTATAAAATTGATAGCTTTTGAAACTAATTGATAGCCATGATTAAATTTTCTAAACTCTTCTTTAACAACAATTCTACCGATACTTGGTTTTAAAAAATAATCACCAGATTTAAAGATTCTTGCATAGGCTACTATTTGATTACCTAAAACACCTAAAATATGAAATGCTAATTGATCTTTATAATCAAGATCTTGATATACACAATCTTGTTCTACAACAAATACTTCAGATCTAAGTTGTAAAATATCATACAATTCTTGTGTAGTTAATTCATTAAATTTTTTAATAGTAAAAATCATTTAACAAGCAGGTATTTTGTTTACCCTATTTTGATGTCTTCCTCCTTCAAAATCAGTTTCTATGAAAGTTTCAACCATTTTTAATGCTTGAGGAATAGAAGTAAATCTAGCTGGAATACATAATATATTAGCATTATTATGCTGTCTAATTAACTCTACAATTTCCTTAGACCAACATAATCCCGCTCTTACTTCTTTATATTTATTTGCTGTCATAGCAACACCATTAGCACTTCCACATAATAAAATACCATAATGTGCTTTTTTTGAAACAATATCTTTCGCAACAGGATGAACAAAATCTGGATAATCAACACTTTCATTAAAATCAGTACCATAATTTTTAACTACAACACCTTTTTTTTCTAATAATTTAATAATCTCAAATTTATATGCTGTTGCAGCATGATCATTTCCTATAGAAATATTCATAATAAGTTGGTTTTTATACTTTTAATTTAAACAAAAATACAAATAGATATGGTTATCAACAGTTTTAAAAAGTAAATTTATGTTTTAATTAATAACTATTTATTTATTAGTTAGTTAACTAAATTTTTATAAATGTTAAGAAGTATAAGTAAGTTTTGAAAAGTAGATTTGATTTATTCAAATATTATTACAATGCTTTTATTATTATCACATACGCAATAAAAACTATTAATTTTTAATTACTTCTTATTAACATTTTTTAAATGGTATTCTTATACTTATTAACTTATTTTTAATTAATAAAGTTAGTTTATAAGTTTTTACAGGTACTGTTAATAAATACAACTTACTTCTATTTTAAAGGATAAATTTTATAATAACCTGTGAATTTTTTTTAATAAATAACATATCAAAATAAAAACATGTTTTTATGTATTAACTATTCACAAACTATTATAATTAACTATTAAAAATAGTTTTTAAAATTTAAATAATAATAATAATATAGATTGTTAATAAAATTCAATTAATTAAAAATTGAATCGCATTATGATGAATAGTTACATCTAAAGATCCAGTTCCTACTATTTCTCCATCAGCTTCTATAATTGAATTATAATTATCTATAATTTTAATATCTTTTACTTTATAATTATCTATCTTTTTATGATGAACTATAGTTCCATTATATAATTTTGGAAGATTAATAATTAAATCCAAAAATGATATATTTTTAACAACAGTTATATCTAACAAGCCATCTTTTGGATTTGGATTTTTTGTTACTCTTAACCCTCCCCCTGAATATGTACAAATACCAAATAATATCATTAAACATTCTTTATGAAGTGTCTTATTTTTAATTCTAATGGTATATTTAGATTTCTTATAGGTAAATAAACTATATAAACCACTTAATAAAAACGCTACTGCACCTATTTTTTTTAAATAATTTAAATTTTTAACAACATAACCATCATATCCTATTCCAGCGAGATTATTAAAGTATTCTTTCTTTCCATTAAATAAAGTAATACACCCTATATCTTGAAGAGTTGTCGTATTTTTTAATATAACATCTATTGATTTTTCAATTGAATTAGGAATATTATATGTTCTTATCCAATCGTTTCCTGTTCCTAATGGAATTACACCAAGTTTTATTTTTGAAGTCTTAATGTATGGTTGTGACATTATACCATTAATAATATGATGTAAAGTACCATCACCACCAACAGAAATTATATTTTTATATCCTCTTTTTATAGCATTTTTAATTAGTATAATCTCATGTTTTGTATATTGAGTAAAAGCAAAAGAATATTTAATATTATTTAACTTTAATAAATATTTAATTTTATCCCATGATTTTTTAAAATTTTTATTTCCTGAAGAAGGGTTAACAATTAAAAACCATGTATTTACATTTTTAGGTTGATGCAAATCACACATAAAAAATTAAATTAAAATAGTTAGCTGTTTAATGAATATAAAATACGTATTTTTCTAAATATAATAAATTAAAGAAAGTAGTATGAGTAGAAAGAAAAAAATCTACAAGAAGAAAGGTAGAATAATAAAAAATTTAACAAGAGATATTTTAAAAATTTTTAATAATAATAATTCTAAACATTTTAATTATAAACAAATAGCTAGCATATTAGAAATTACAAATTCGGATGGTAAAACGCAAATACTTAAAAAATTAGCAGAACTTAAAGAAAATAAAAAAATAAAAGAAGTTGATCGAGGAAAATATCAAATTATTAAAGATGAAAAATATCATATAGGAACTCTAGATATTACATCAAATGGTAATGGTTATTTTATATCAGATGATTTTGAAAAAGATATTTTTATTCCTTCTAATAATTTAGGAAAAGGATTGCATAATGACACTGTAAAAGCTTATATATATAAAAGGAATAGAAGTAATAAATTAGAAGCCGACATTATTGAAATTATAGAAAGAAATAAAACTTCTTTTGTTGGTGTTCTTCAGATGAATAAAAATTTTGGTTTTGTTTTATGTGATAATCAAAAAATGTATGTAGATATTTTTATATCTAAAGCAAGAGTTAATGGAGCAGAGCATGGAGATAAAGTTCAAGTAAAAATAACAGACTGGCCAGAAAACTCAAAAAATCCATTTGGTAAAATCACACAAGTTTTAGGAAAACCAGGTGATCATAATACAGAAATTCATTCTATTTTATTAGAATATGGTTTACCATATAAATTTGAAACAGAGGTTGAAAAAGATGCAGGCTCTTTATCACTAGAAATAACAAAAGAAGAAATATCTAAAAGAAGAGATATGAGAGAGGATCTAACATTTACAATTGATCCTAAAGATGCTAAAGATTTTGACGATGCTTTATCTTTTACAAAATTAAAGAATGGTAATTATGAAATAGGAATACATATTGCCGATGTTTCTCATTACGTTCAACCAAATACTATTTTAGATAATGAAGCATATAATAGAGCAACATCAGTATATTTAGTTGATAGAGTAGTTCCTATGTTACCAGAGATTTTATCTAATGGTGCTTGTTCTTTAAGACCAAATGAGGAAAAACTAACTTTTTCTGCTGTTTTTGAGATAAATGAAAATGCTCAAATTTTAAATGAATGGTTTGGAAGAACTGTTACTTACTCAGATAAACGCTTTGCTTATGAAGAAGCGCAAGCTATCATTGAAACAAAGAAAAATTTTATCCCTGAAAACATATCTATTACAAACGAATCTTATTATGTTTCTGATGTTATAGTTGAAGGGATATTAAAACTAAATGAACTAGCAAAAGTTCTCAGAAAGAAAAGAATGAATGAAGGAGCTATATCTTTTGATAGGGTTGAGGTTAAATTTAATTTAGATGAGAATGCTAATCCAACAGGTGTGTTTTTTAAAGAATCAAAAGATGCTAACAAACTAATAGAAGAATTTATGTTGTTAGCAAATAAAAAAGTTGCAGAATTTATAGGTAAAGAAAAGAATAAACCAACAAATAAAACTTTTATTTACAGGGTTCATGATGAACCAGATATTGAAAAGTTAGCCGCTTTACAGAATATAGTTCATAATTTTGGTTATAAGATGAACACTCTTACTAGAGAAAGTACAACAGAAAGTTTAAATAAGTTATTAAATGATGTTCATGGTAAACCAGAGTCTAATATGATAGAAACTTTAGCTATCAGAACAATGAGTAAGGCAGTTTATACTACTAATAATATAGGTCATTATGGATTAGCCTTTGATTATTATTCTCATTTTACTTCTCCAATACGTCGATATCCAGATGTTATGACTCATCGTTTATTACAGCACTATCTTAATGGTGGAAAATCTCCAAAACAAGATGATTATGAAATAAAATGTAAGCATGCTTCTAAACAAGAAGAATTAGCCTCTAAAGCTGAAAGACAATCCATTAAATATATGCAAGTTAAATATATGCAAGATCATAAAGATGAAGAGTTTTCAGGTGTTATATCTGGCGTTACTGAATGGGGTATTTATGTTGAAATTACCTCAAATAAATGTGAGGGTATGGTTAGAATAAGAGATATAAAAAATGATTACTATATTTTTGATGAAAAACAATTTGCTATCATTGGTCAATCAACTAAACATAGTTATCAATTAGGTGATTTTGTTACTGTAAAAGTTAAACACACAGATTTAGAAAGAAAACATTTAGACTTTACTCTTATAGAACAATAGAATTATTTTTTTATAGTTATTAATTTAAATAGTGTAAGTAAAATGAAAAACTCCATCATCATATTTCTTTTAATAATAAGCAACACGTTATTTTCTCAATCAATAACCACAGAAAAAATAAAAGAATTTTATAAAATTAAAGTGTATAATGGTATACATTTAGAATTAATTAGGTCTAACGAAAATAAAATAGAAATTACAGGATCTAAATCAAATAAGGTGAAAATTAAAAACATCGAAGGTGTTTTAAAAGTAAGTCTAAGGTTTCCTGAATTGTTGGCAGGAGACAAAGTAAGTGTAAGGTTATTCTACAATAAAGATATTCAAACAATAGACGGAAATGAAGGCTCAAAAATTATTGGAAAAGAAATAAATCAAACACACTTAGAGGTGAAGGCTCAAGAAGGAGCTTCAATAAATTTAAACATTAGCACCAAACACCTCAAGGTTAAATCAATATCGGGCAGTGTAGTTGAGTTAAGTGGAAAAACAAAAAATCAAGATGTAGAGTTAGATTTATATGGCATTTATAAAGGGTATGGTCTTCAAGCTTCAAATAGTAGTACGGTTAAAGCAGGAACTGGTTCAAAAGCTGAGGTATATGCCGGAGAAACCCTATTTGCAAAAGTTAGTTTTGGAGGGTCTATACTCTATAAAGGAGCCCCAGAAGTTATTAAAAACAAAAAGACGGCTGGGGGAATTATAAAACAAATGAATTAAATCATTGAAACCTTTTTGTATATTTGTATATCTAAATTTAATGAAATGAATATTTTAAATACTTTTTTACTAGGAATGCCAAGCCCACTATCTATGGCTCTTATTGTTGGGGCATTATTGCTTTTATTTGGAGGAAAGAAAATACCCGAATTAATGAAAGGCATCGGCGGTGGTATAAAAGAATTTAAGAAGGCTTCAAAAGATGATAAAAAAGAAGATGATAAAATCGATGAAAAGAAATAATATATAAAAAAACCTAAGTAATTAAACTTAGGTTTTTTATAGTTTAACAGCAGTTCCAGAAGCTGTTACCATTAACATTCCCCCTCCTTTACCGACAGTTTCGTAATCTAAATCAATACCAATAATTGCATCTGCATTTAGTTTACTGGCGTTTTCTTTCATTTCTTTTAAAGCAGTATCCTTAGCCTCTCTTAACACCTTTTCGTAAGAACCAGACCGACCTCCAACAACATCTCGTATACTAGCAAAGAAATCTTTAAAAATATTAGCCCCTATAATTGTTTCACCGGTAACAATTCCTATGTAGTCTTTTACAGGATTACCATCAATATTATTAGTTGTGGATAATATCATTTATTTATCTAATTTTTTCTTATTGTTTTTCATCGCCTCTCCAATTTGATTACTAGCCGTGAAGCTTGCTACCATATCATTAAGCATCTGACTTCCTGCCTGTGGAGAGTTAGGAAGTAATATCAAATTACTATTTGTTTCTTGACCAATAGATTGCAGGGTATCATAATGTTGGGTTACTACAATTAAAGCAGAAGCCTCTTGAGAGTTAATTCCCACTTTATTTAATACTTCAACAGATTCCTCTAATCCTCTTGCAATTTCCCTTCTTTGATCAGCGATACCTTGTCCTTGAAGTCGCTTACTTTCAGCCTCAGCCTTTGCCTTTTCAACAATTAAAATACGTGCAGCGTCACCTTCGTATTGAGCAGCTGTTTTTTCTCTCTCTGCAGCATTAATTCTATTCATAGCAGCTTTAACCTGAGCATCAGGGTCTATATCTGTTACTAATGTTTTAATGATGTCATAACCGTAATTAAACATAGCATCATTCAATTCAGATTTTACAGCTATTGCTATATCATCTTTTTTTACAAAGACATCATCTAATTTCATTTTAGGCACCTCTGCCCTTACTACATCAAAAACATAAGACGTTATTTGGTCATGAGGATAGTCTAACTTATAGAAAGCATCTTCTACTTTATTTTTAATAACCTTAAATTGTACAGAAACTTTTAGTTTAACAAATACATCATCAAGAGTTTTAGTCTCAATAATAACGTCTAGTTGTTGGATTTTTAAACTTAATCTCCCTGCGATTCTTTGAACAAGAGGTATTTTAAATTGAAGTCCAGACTGCCTAATGCTTCCAAAACGACCAAATGTTTCTATAATTACAGCAGTTTGTTGTTTTACTATAAAAACAGCTCCATAAATGAGAAGAAAAGAAAGTCCTAAAATGATTGGTAGAAATAAACTCATAATTTTTTTTTAAGTTAATATTGAAAATGTTTTATTTATAAGACGTAAAATTTTAAAAATGTTACAACAGCTTACTTTTTCTTTAAATTTTCTTTATATTTTATCCATTTTTTATATTGCTTTTCTGATAAAATTTCTTTCAGCGTAATTTCTAATTTTTTTTCCTTATCGTCAATAACTTTTATAATAGGTTTAAAAGACTCTGTTACTTCTTTATTTGCTTTCCGGAGTGCATTAAAGTCTCTATTTTTCATTGATTCTTTTTGAGCTGCCTCCATTTTTGATTTTCCTTCAGAAAATAAAAAGGTGTTGATTCTTTTAATTTGTTTTAATTCCTTATTAAATGAATTAAAAACAGAAGCCATTTCTTTAAAGGCATCAGATGATTTTTTAACCCCTACTTTTTTACCAATTTTTTCTATGTTATAGAAAATTAAACCAACAGCTTTCTCTACGTTTATTTCTGGAGCTCTAGGCTGTTGTACTGCTCGTGGTTCTCTAGGTTGCATGCTCTGCCTTCTATTATATTGAGAGCCATAACGCGAACCGTACTGAGCTTCTGTTGTAATAGATAACAAGAGAAAAGTAATTATAATAACTTTTTTAATCATGATAGTTTATTTATAATATTATTTATACGAAAAAGAGTCTCTTCTTTTCCAATCATATGAATAATGTCAAACAAATGAGGGCCCTTCATTTCTCCTACAACAGCCAACCTAAGCGGTTGCATAATCTTTCCAAAACCAATTTCCTTTAAAGAAATCCATTCTTTTGTTTCTTTTTCAATTGATTCTGAAGAAAAGTCATTTATTGAGCCAAGAACAGTTGTTAGTTCAAGCATTAGGTCTTTAGTATCTGCTTTCCATTGTTTTTTTACAGCCTTTTCATTGTATTCTTTTGGATGCTCAAAGAAATAACTACTTAAATTCCAAAAGTCTTTTACAAATATAGCCCTGTCTTTTACTAATGAAACTACATCTTCGATATAGTTTAGAGACGGTAAAGGGTTAATTTTTTTGTTTTTCAAGATTTCTAAGTATAGTGCTGCTAATTCCGCACCTGTTCTTTTTTGAAGGTATTGTTGGTTAAACCACTTTGTTTTATCTAAGCTAAATTTTGCTCCAGATTTACTTACTCTTGAAAGGTCAAAAGCACTAATTAATTCTTCTAACGAAAAGATTTCCTGTTCGGTTCCTGGGTTCCATCCTAACAATGAGAGCATATTTATGAAAGCATCAGAAAAATAACCACTTTCTCTGTAGCCACTAGATATCTCTCCTGACGATTCGTTTGTATATTCTAAGGGAAATACAGGAAAACCTAATTTATCACCGTCTCTTTTGCTAAGTTTTCCTTTTCCTTCTGGTTTTAATATAAGCGGAAGGTGAGCAAATTTAGGAACTTGCCATCCAAAAGCACGATACAATAAAACATGTAAAGGCATTGAAGGTAACCACTCCTCGCCACGAATAACATGACTAATTTTCATAAGGTGATCATCTACAATGTTTGCTAAATGATATGTTGGCATACCGTCAGATTTAAAAAGAACTTTATCATCAAGGGTATTTGAATCTATAGAAATATTACCCCTAATTTCATCATTTAACAACAATGTTTCATTTTGAGGAGTCTTAAAGCGAATGACATAACTATCACCCTCTTTTATCCTTTTATTTGTTTCTTCTTTTGATAAAACCAAAGAATTTTTTAATCGTCCTTTTTCTCTGTTGTGCCAGTTATAAATAAAAGTTTTACCATTAGCTTCATGTTGTTTTCTGTGTGCATTTAATTCTTCAGAGGTGTCAAATGCATAATAAGCTTTTTCTTTCTCAATTAAAATATTTACATAATCTTTGTAAATGTTTTTTCTTTCAGATTGCCTGTAAGGTCCAAAACGCTCATTTTTACCAGGTCCTTCGTCAAAAGGAATACCACACCAATTTAAAGAATTGGTTATATATTCTTCAGCATTATCAACATATCTTGATTGATCCGTGTCTTCTACTCTCAAGATAAAAACACCATTATTTTTTTTGGCAAATAAATAATTATATAGAGCCGTCCTTATTCCACCAATATGGAGAGGACCTGTTGGGCTAGGCGCAAAACGAACACGAACATCAGACATCATTAACACATATATTTAAACAACAAATATACCTTACTAATATTACATAAAAAAAGCAATTTGTTTTAGACTTAGCTAAAAACAATCTTTAACAAAAAATCTTTCTCAAGCTCTTTTAAATATCTTATTTTTATTTGTTAATGAGCGCTTTTTTAAACATAGAACAAAAACTATCACTTTTCTATAAAAAGTACTACACAAATGAACTTATTAAAGGGGGAATTTTGTTTAGTTTGTTAGGTGTTTTGTATTTTATTTTAACCTTATCTATTGAATATTTTCTGTGGTTAAAACCAAATTACAGGGTTATTTTATTAATAGTGTTTATAGCGATAGAGCTTTTTTTATTTATTAAACTGATAATCACTCCTGTCATTCATTTAATAAAGTTTAAAAAAGGCATAAATGAAATAGAATCTTCAAAGATTATTGGAGCTTATTTTCCTGAGGTTCAAGATAAATTATTAAATGTATTACAATTAAAGAATGAGCAAAAAGCCACAGAACTTATACTTGCAAGTATTCAACAAAAATCCTTAGAACTTCAACCAATTAAGTTTTCAAAGGCCATTAATTTTAAGAAAAACCGTATTTATTTAAAATACTTGATGTTTCCATTATTATTATGGGTTGTTTTTTTTATAACTGGAATAGATATCGGTTTATATAAAAGTTTTCAAAGGGTTGCAAACCCAAAAACTGTATATGCTCCACCACCCCTATTTTCATTTCAGGTAGAAACAAAAAATTTAAACGTAATAGAAGGTGACTCATACACTGTTCTTGTTTCTACAAAAGGAGATGTTATTCCTAAAGAGGTTAAAATTCAATTTGGTGAGCAGGCCTATTATATGCAAGAGACAACAAAAGGGAAATTCTCTTTTACTTTTACAAACGTAAGAGAATCCTTTTTCTTTCAACTTTACTCAAGTAATGTTTTTTCCAAACGTTATTCTCTTAATGTTATAAATACTCCTTTAATTCAAAACTTAGACATTGATATAGATTACCCTACTTACACGAAAAAAAAAGATGAAAAAATAACAACTACTGGTAATCTTTCGGTGCCTATAGGGTCAAAAATAAAGTGGAATGTTACAACATATCAAACAGACAGTATTGCTTTTATAGACAACAAACAAAGAGATTATTTTATTCAGACTAAAAAAAATAATTTTAAGTATAAGAAAACAGCACTCAATAATTTAAATTATCAGATAAGTTCATCAAATAAACAATTGCAAGATTTTGAAATACTTTCTTATACGTTAAAGGTTGTTAAAGATGAATATCCATCAATAACTGTAGCGTCTAATATTGATAGCACAAGTATTGAAAATATTCAATTTATCGGCCAAATCTCAGACGATTACGGAATTAAGGCCTTAGAAATGATTTATTATCAGCAAGACCTTCCTAATCAAAAGTATAGTGCCTCATTAGAGATTAGTAAAGAAATGACACAAACCTTTTATTATCGTTTTCCAAAAGAGATTAATCTTGTAAAAGGGGTCAACTACGAGTTTTATTTTCAGGTAACAGACAACGATGCAATTCACGGAAATAAAACCACAAAAAGCAAAAAATATAGTTATCGATATAAAACAAAAGATGAGCATGTAGAGGATCAATTAAATAACCAAAAAGAAACGATTAAACGTTTAGAAAATACGTTTCATAACCAAACTCAACAAAACCAAAGTTTTTTACAAATTCAGGAAGAAATACAAAAGAAAAAAGTTTTCAATTGGAATGACAAGAAAAAAGTTGAAGAGTTTATTCGTATGCAAAAGCAACATCAACAAATGATGGAGCGACAAACAGAAAACCTACAACAAACATTTGATGAGAATAAAGGAGATAAAGAAACGCTCAAGAATAAAAAACATCAGCTTCAAAAGCGAATAGAGGAACTACTAGCGTTAAATAAGCAAAAGAAATTATTGGATGAACTTAACAAAATAGCAGAAAAATTTGACAAAGAAGAGTTGGTTAAAAAAACAAAAGCGATAGCTCAAAAAAACAAACAACAGCAAAGAAGTTTAGAGAGAATATTAGAGTTAACAAAACGATTTTATGTTGAAGAAAAAGCGCTACAAATAGCAAACAGATTAAAAAAATTAGCTAAAAGACAAGACACAATTAATAACATCGACGAGAAGGCAATTTATGATCAACAAAGAATCTCAGAAAACTTTGATAAAATTTCAAAAGAATTAGATAATCTAACTAAAGATAATCAACAATTAAAAACACCTCTAGAGATACCTAAAATGTTAGAGGATATTAAAGAGACTAAAGAATCTCTATCGAAAAGCAAAGACAATTTAACAAAGAACCAAAATCAAGACGCAAAGAGGTTTCAAAAACAAGCCTCAAAAAAAATGAAAAAAATGAGTCAGCAAATGCAAAAAGCAATAGCTGATATACAAGAAAACACCATAGACGAAAACATAGACGATCTGAGAAAAATATTAGAGAATCTTATAATTTTTTCATTTAAACAAGAGGGCTTACTTGTTAAGTTTAACGATATTTCAGTTAGTCATCCTGATTTCGGAAAGGAACTTATAAACCAAAACGAACTAAAAACATATTTTGAGCATATAGACGATAGTTTGTTTGTTTTGTCTATGAGACTTCCTCAATTAACAGCTAAAATTCAAACAGAACTTTCAAATACTCACTATAATTTGGTTGAATCATTAGAAAACTTGTCGAATAATAAATTTGATGTTGCTGGGTCAAACCAACAGTATGTTATGACCTCAGCAAACAACCTAGCAGATGTATTAAGCAATCTCTTAAATGACCTGCAAAACAATATGGGTTCTTTTGGGAAAAAAGGCAAAGGAAATTCATTTAGTTTGCCTACACTAATTGAGAAGCAAAAAGGTCTTTCAAAAAAATTAAAAGAGGGGTTAAAGAGCAAGCGAGATTCTAAAAATAACAATCTAGGTAAGGGAAGCGGAAGAAAGAAAGAGAGCGGTGATCTTGAAGAACAATACAGTGGAGATTTATATCAAATATATCAACAACAAAACCAATTAAAAAAACAACTTGAGGAAGCTCTTAACAGGCTGGGTGAAAATGCTAAAATTAAAAAGGTGTTGAAGACAATGGAGCAATTGGAAAATGATATCCTTGAAAAAGGATTTAGCCAAGAAACTATTCAAAGAATTCAACAACTTGAATATCAATTATTAAAACTCAATAACGCTTTTTTTGAGCAAGGAAAAGATAAAGAAAGAAAATCCAACATAAGTACGCTCAGTTCTCAAAGAAAACAGCTTAAAGCACTTCAATTTAAAAAACGGTTTTATAATCAAATGGAGATATTAAATAGACAATCATTACCTTTGCATGAGGATTTTGAAAAGAAAGTTAAAAAGTATTTTTTAAAAAAAAGTAAAGATTGATCACGTTTAATTCTGAAACACCTTTTAGTCTTAAAAACGAAGTTAAAATAGCTTTATGGATTCAGCATATAATTGTTTCTGAAGGGTATTCTGTTGGAGATATAAATTATGTGTTTTGTAATGACTCGTATCTTAAACGCATTAATAAAGAGTTTCTTAAACACGACACTCTAACAGATATAATTAGTTTTGATTATTGTCTTGGAAAAGAAGTTAATGGAGAGATTTATATTTCAATAGATCGTGTATTAGACAATGCTAAATCATATCAAGTGTCGTTTGAAAATGAACTTAGTCGGGTTATGATTCATGGTGTTTTGCATTTTCTAGGCTATAAAGATAAAACACCAGAAGAAAAAAAAGTTATGAGATTGAAGGAAAATTCATCTTTAATGGAGTTAAACACTTAATTAACAGGAAGTTATATAATAGTTTCACGTGAAACCACAATGAGTTTATTCAATACAACATATGATGTAATAGTAATAGGAGGGGGTCATGCAGGTAGCGAAGCGGCTGCTGCAAGTGCAAATATGGGTGCATCAACCCTACTCATTACGATGAACCTCCAAAATATTGCTCAAATGAGTTGTAATCCAGCTATGGGTGGAATTGCAAAAGGGCAAATCATTCGAGAAATTGATGCTCTCGGAGGCTATAGTGGTATTGTAACTGACAAAACAGCGATTCAGTTCAAAATGCTTAATAAATCAAAGGGACCAGCAATGTGGAGTCCTCGAGCCCAATCTGACAGAATGATGTTTGCGGAAACTTGGAGGACGATGTTAGAGAACACTACAAATCTTGATTTTTACCAAGATTCAGTAAACGGATTACTTTTTAATGATTCAAAAATTGTCGGGGTAAAAACAGCATTAGGCCTTCATATAAAAGCCAAGTCTGTTATTGTTACAGCGGGTACTTTTCTAAATGGCCTTATCCATATAGGCGATAAAACTTTTGGAGGAGGTAGGGCTGGTGAAAGCTCTTCAACAGGAATAACAGAAGACCTGGTATTAAAAGGTTTCGAATCAGGAAGAATGAAAACTGGCACACCCCCAAGAGTTGATGGTAGATCTTTAGATTATTCTAAAATGGAAGAACAACCTGGCGACCAAATCCCCGAAACATTTTCATATTTAGACACTAAACCACTTGTTAAACAACGTTCTTGTTATTTAACTCATACCAATTCAAAAGTTCACGAAGTATTACGTGATGGTTTTGATAGGTCACCTATGTTTAATGGTCGAATCCAATCTACTGGTCCTAGATATTGCCCTTCTATAGAGGACAAAGTAGATAGGTTTGCTTCTAAAGACAGGCATCAAGTTTTTGTTGAACCGGAGGGTTGGACTACCGTTGAAATTTATGTTAATGGTTTTTCAACGTCTATGCCAGAGGATATTCAAGATAAAGCCATACGACTCATCCCAGGGTTTGAAAACGTAAAGTTTTTTAGATACGGCTATGCAATTGAATACGATTATTTTCCTCCTACACAATTAAAACATTCATTAGAAACGAAACTTGTGGAGAATCTTTTCTTTGCGGGTCAAATAAATGGTACAACCGGTTACGAGGAAGCTGCTGCTCAAGGTCTTATGGCTGGTGTTAATGCAGCACTTAAAGTTCAGGGGAAAGCTCCTTTTATTCTTAAGAGGAATGAAGCTTATATAGGGGTTTTAATAGATGACCTAATAACCAAGGGAACAGAAGAGCCTTATAGAATGTTTACTTCTAGGGCAGAATATCGCACTTTGCTAAGACAGGATAATGCTGATATAAGATTAACTCCTCTTGGCTATAAAATAGGTTTAGCTTCTCAAGAACGTTTAGATAAAGTAAACTCAAAAATTCTTAAAACAGAAAAATTAATTAATTTTTTATCTCAAACGAGTGTAACACAAGATCAAATTAACCCAATATTGGAAAAAAATAATTTATCTTTAATTAACCAATCTGTTAAACTTTATAAGATTGCTTCTAGGCCCCAACTTTCATTAATTGACTTTAAAGACTTGGAAGTTCTTCAATCTTTTTTTCAAAAAGAAGGGATAGATAAAACGATCTTAGAGCAAGTAGAAATACATTTAAAATATTCTGGATATATCAATAAGGAGCGCTCTAATGCAGATAAATTAAATAAATTAGAAAATGTTATTATTCCCAAAACCTTTAACTATAATAAGGTAAACTCCTTGTCTTATGAAGCTAAAGAAAAGTTAAGCAAGATTCAACCAACAAGCATTTCACAGGCAAGTAGAATAAGCGGTGTTTCTCCAAGCGACATTTCTGTTTTACTTGTTTATATGGGCAGATAATTTTTTAAAAAATCAAATGTTCCTCGTGGAACAATATAATTTATATGTCACAAAAAACAGACTTTTTTAAAAATTTAAAACCGTATTTAAATTGTAAAGATCATACTGTTTCAGGTGAGGATTATCGTGTTATGTTTAACGAAGAGTATCATATGTTGGTAACAAACCCAGTTCCTAAAAACCTATCTAATTATTATAAGAGTAAGGATTATATTTCTCATACAGATTCTAAAAAAACTTTTTTTGATAAAACATATCAAGTCGTAAAAAGCATTACTCTGAAACGTAAATTAAGATTAATTAATGAAAGCTTGCGTATACAAAACAGCATGTCTAGACCAGAAAGTAACATATTAGACGTTGGTGCCGGTACAGGAGAGTTTTTAAAAGTTTGTAAAAATAATTCTTGGAACGTTTTTGGTACAGAGCCAAATAATAACGCTAGAAACATTGCTGCAAAAAAAGGAATTATACTCAAGGAAGATATTTCCAAATTTTCAAACCAAAAATTTGAAATTATAACACTTTGGCATGTTCTAGAGCATGTAGAAAACTTATCAGAGTATATTTCAAATTTAAATCAGATGCTTTCAAGTTTTGGAAGATTGATTATTGCAGTACCTAATTTTAAAAGTGAAGACGCAAAGCACTACAAGGAATTTTGGGCAGCCTACGATGTTCCTAGGCATTTGTGGCACTTTTCTCAGCAATCAATTCATCGTCTTTTTACAGCTGAAAATATGTTGGTCGAAAAAACAATTCCTATGATTTTTGATTCTTATTATGTCTCTTTGTTGAGTGAAAAATATAAAAATGGAAAGACCAATGTTATGAGTGCCCTATACAGAGGGTTTATTTCAAACTGTAAAGCAAGGACTTCTTCTGAGTATTCCTCTTTGATTTATGTTATAAAAAAGAAAGAATAGCACCAGCAAAGCTTTTTAAGCAATTTTCTTACTATGTTAAGGCATATTGTTGTTCAAAAAAATAAAACCGCTTAAAATAGAAGATTTGGCCAGTTTTATAATCAAGTTTTCTTATGCTTTTTCTTTGTTGTATCAGTTTTAACTATGCAGAAGAAATACTCCAAAAAGGGTAATGATAAAATAGACTGCTAGCGTCATCGCTCCTGCATAATCTTTTGCCAAACGTTGGCCAATAAGTAAGAAAATTAAGGCAATAGCAGAGAGCTCTACACCTATTAATGCAATTTCTTTGAGCCCAGAAGAGTAAATTTGATAAGTTCCAATTATCATAAAGATCCCCGCAACTATTTCAATAGTTAAAATAATAGCAAGTAAAAAAGGAACATGATTTCTTAATGGAGAATCTTTAAAATGAGACTTTATAAATCCAATATTTCCTTTCCAGTCTGTTACTTTGTCAATTCCAGATTGCATAAAAGTAATAATCAAAAAAAGTAAGATTAATATTTCTGTTGGATGGTTTGATAGAATTTTCATTTGATCTAGTTCGTTAGGTTTTGCCAGCTAATTTAATGTCTTTTATTGTAATCATCGAATTGTTTATAAATTGGATGTTCGTGAGATAATTTTTTAAGTAAAAATATAAAACACTGAAATGGAGTTTTTTAATTTGTTAATTTTAACTTGAAGAAAAACTTCCTTTAATTTTAGTAACAATGGTATGTGCTAATTTTTCCTTGCTTTCTTGAGTCCAACCTCCTACATGAGGCGACAACAAAACATTTTCAGCTGAAATTAAATATTTAAATGCATCGGGCATTTGATTTTTCGAAAATAGATTTTCAAATGAGGACTTTTCATACTCTAAGACATCCAATCCAACACCCAATATTTTTCCAGATTTTAATCCCAAAACCAAATCTTTCGTTACCACAGATTTCCCTCGAGCTGTATTGATTAACCAAAAATTCTTTGTGCAACTTTTGATAAAAGAAGTATTTATCATTTTTTCTGTAAGCACTGTTTGTGGAACATGAAGGCTGAAAACGTCTGCCTTTTCTTGCAGCTCCCCTAAAGAAACTTGCTTGCAGTTTTCATCGCCAACAGATGGTTTAATGTCGTAACACAAAACTTCAACATCAAAACCACGAAGTTTTTTAGCAAAAGATTTCCCCATATTTCCATATCCAATTATGCCGATTGTTTTCCCATCTAATTCTACCCCCCTGTTTTCTTCTCTAAGCCAAACCCCTTGCTTTACTTCTTTATCTGCTTTATTAAGCTTATTAAAAAGAGATAATAACATTCCTAGTGTGTGTTCTCCTACAGCATTTCTGTTCCCTTCAGGAGCAGAAATAAGTTCAATTCCTATTGAATTGGCGTAACCACAATCAATATTCTCTAACCCAGCCCCAACTCTACCAATAAATTTAAGTTTTGTTGCCTTTTTTAAAAATAGTTTATCAATAGAAAAACGACTTCTAATTATGATTCCCTCATAATTATGAATTTTCTTTTCAATTTCAATTTTAGAAGAAGTGTAATCTTCATGGTTTTCATGTCCTGCAGCGTTAAGCTGTTTTAGTAAAGTAGGATGGTTTGTATCTAGATGTAGAATTTTCACAATATTAATATTGTTCTTTTTCGCTAGGAAAATCTTTACTTTTTACATCGGCGATATAGTTTTTAAACGCAGAAGTCATTTCCGAATATAAATCCAGGTATCTTCTTAAAAAACGAGGGTTAAATTCATGTGTCATTCCTAGCATATCGTGTGTTACCAGCACCTGACCATCAACTCCGCCTCCTGCCCCAATTCCAATAACAGGAATAGTTATTGATTTTGCGACTCTCTCAGCTAATGCAGCAGGAACTTTTTCTAAAACTAAGGCAAAACAACCTAACCTCTCTAGCATCAAAGCATCTTCAAGCAATTTTTCTGCCTCTTCTTCTTCTTTAGCCCTAACGGTATAGGTTCCAAACTTATAAATAGATTGAGGAGTCAAGCCCAAATGACCCATAACAGGGATTCCAGCATTAAGAATTCGTTTAATAGATTCTTTAATTTCTTTTCCTCCTTCAACTTTAATTGAGTGTCCACCACTTTCTTTCATGATTCTAATGGCAGAACGAAGCGCCTCTTTAGGATCAGATTGATAGCTACCAAAAGGTAAGTCTACAACAACTAAAGAACGTTCTACCGCTCTTACTACAGAGCTAGCATGATAAATCATTTCATTTAATGTAATTGGTAAAGTTGTTTCGTGACCAGCCATTACATTTGACGCAGAGTCTCCAACAAGAATAACATCTATTCCAGCACCATCAACAATTTTTGCCATGGTATAATCATATGCGGTTAACATAGATATTTTTTCTCCGTTTGCTTTCATTTCTACCAGAGACTTGGTAGTTATTCTCTTATATTTTTTTTTAGCTACAGACATAATGGTATTAATTAGGTTTTGTAAAAGTACTAAATATCATCAGATATAAATCTAGTTTAGTTCAGTCATAAAAAAAAATACATTTTCGTTTAAACAAAAGGTTTTATAAGAATACAATTATTCCTTAAGACTCAAGTTTAAGGTGAGGTTTAAAAATAATGTATATTTGATTTTTAGAAAAAAACGTATTGAACAGCATGAATTTTTTACCAGAAAAAATAGAACAATACTCAATTAATCATTCTCAAGAAGAGCCATTAATATTAAAAGAATTAACTAAAGAAACTTGGCAAAAAATAATTAATCCAAGAATGTTAAGTGGTGCTTTTCAAGGACGTGTACTATCAATGATTTCTAAACTTATACAACCTAAAAATATTTTAGAAATAGGCACTTATACTGGTTATTCAGCTATTTGTATTGCAGAAGGGCTGGCTGCTGATGCCAACATAGATACAATTGATAAAAATGAAGAATTAGTAGATCTTCAAAATAAGTATTTTGAAAAATCAGGATATCGAAGTAAAATTACTCAACACGTGGGACTTGCATTAGAAATTATTCCAACTCTAGACAAGAAATTTGATTTAGTTTTTATTGATGCTGATAAATCTAATTATAGCAATTATTTTCATTTAGTTATTGACAAAATGAATAAAGGTGGAGTAATTTTATCTGATAATGTTTTATGGAGCGGAAAAGTTGTGGAAAACTTAGACCCAAAAGATCAAGATACGAAAGCACTTTTAGAATACAATACATTATTAAATTCTGACAACAGAGTTGAAACTATTTTATTACCGATAAGAGACGGACTTACCATTAGTAGAGTATGTTAATTAATAATTATTTGACCTTTTTTCGAGTATAAGAAGTGATATTAAGTATTAGTAAATTAATTTTTAAAAAAATTTAAACGAATTTTAGAAGTAAGGCTACTTAAAATTTCGTTTAATTGGGCCCGACATTTCGTCTAGGCTTTCTTTTACATTACTAATTTCTTCTTTGATTCCTTTTGCTAAATCGGTATCTATGCCTTGGTCTTTAGCGCTATTATTTATTTCTTTTTTAATGTCGTTTGTAGCATCTTTAACTTGACGCATACCTTTACCTAGACCTCTAGCTATTTCAGGAATTTTATCAGCACCAAAAACCATAACCACTATAAGAATTATAATAAAAATTTCTGGACCACCAATAAATAAATAACTTCCAAACATATGGCAAAGATAATAAAGAATGAATATAAAAGGACAGAATAATTCTAGAACAGCAGTTGCATTTATTTTTTTATTAACATGCGCTTTATTTCATTCAATTTCATGAGCGCTTCAATGGGGGTTAGGGTGTCTAAATTGGTTGTCAATATTTCTTCTCGCAAGTCTTCAAGTAACGGGTCATCTAATTGAAAAAAACTAAGCTGCATATCATCATGCTGAATAGTATTTAAAGTGTCTTTTACCTCTTCATTTGTTTGTTTTTTTTCTAATTGCCTAAGTATTTTAGAGGCTTGGTGAATTACTTGACTTGGCATTCCTGCCAATTTTGCGACATGAATTCCAAAACTGTGATTGCTTCCTCCAGGGACAAGTTTTCTTAAGAAGATAATAGTGTCTTTTAACTCTTTTACAGAAACATTGTAGTTTTTAATGCGCTGAAAAGTAGTTGTCATTTCATTTAACTCATGATAATGCGTGGCAAAAAGTGTTTTTGCTTTAGAAGGGTGCTCGTGTAAATATTCTGCAATTGCCCAAGCAATAGAAATTCCATCATAGGTTGAAGTTCCACGCCCAATTTCATCTAACAAAACCAAGCTTCTTATAGAAATATTGTTTAGAATAGATGCGGTTTCATTCATTTCTACCATAAAGGTAGATTCTCCCATAGAAATATTATCACTTGCACCAACTCTTGTAAAGATTTTATCAACTACACCAATTTTTGCATTTTGAGCAGGAACATAACTACCCATTTGAGCCAACAAAACAATTAATGCTGTTTGTCTAAGAATAGCAGATTTACCAGACATATTAGGACCGGTAATCATAATTATTTGTTGTTGATTTCTGTTTAATACAACATCGTTTGCGATATATTCTTCTCCAACAGGCAATTGTTTTTCTATAACAGGATGACGACCATTTTTAATTTCTATATCAGTACTTTCATCAACTAATGGACAGACATAATTGTTTGAAACAGCTAGAACAGCAAAAGATAATAAACAATCTATTTGAGCAATTGTTTTTGCATTTTGTTGTATGGGCTGAACAAACCCAATAATATATTGAACTAATTCTGAAAAAAGCTGTTGTTCTAGCTCTTTAATTTTTTCTTCTGCACCTAAAATTTTTGTTTCATATTCTTTGAGTTCTTCAGTAATATATCTTTCCGCATTCACCAAGGTTTGTTTTCGAACCCATTCATCAGGAACTTTATCTTTATGAGTATTCCTAACTTCGATATAATATCCAAAAACATTATTAAAAGCAATTTTTAAACTTGGAATTGCCGTTCGTTCACTTTCTCTGGCCAGCATATCATCTAGATACTCTTTTCCTGAACTAGAAATTGCTCGTAAATCGTCTAATTCTTTAGATACTCCACCGGCAATAGCACCTCCTTTACTAATACTCACAGGAGCGTTTTCAAATAAGACCGTATCTATTTTTGAAATTACATCAGAACAATCTAAAAATTGATCACCAAGTCTTTTAATGGATATATTTTTACTAGCTAAAGCCTTTTCTTTTATTGGTAAAATTGCGTTTAAAGAGTTTTTTAATAGCACAGTTTCACGTGGAGAAACTTTAGCTGTTGCCACTTTTGAAATCAAGCGCTCTATATCGCTAATTTGTTGCAATTGATATTGAATTGTATCTAGAAAATCATCATTTTCTATGCAGTATTTAACCAGTTCATGTCTGTAACTAATTTTTTCTACATTCTTTAAAGGAAGTGCTAACCAACGTTTTAACAACCGTCCTCCCATTGGAGATATTGTTTTATCGATAACATCTAATAAGGTAACAGCATTTGTGGAATTAGAATGATATAGTTCTAAATTTCGAACCGTAAAACGGTCCATCCAAACGTAATTATCTTCAGCAATTCTGCTAATATTTTGAATGTGCTTTAATTGGTTGTGTTGGGTTTCGGATAAATAGTACAAAACTGCCCCAGCAGCTATAATTCCTTCAGGCAATTCTTCAACCCCAAAACCTTTTAAAGAATTGACATCAAAATGAGTATTTAAAGTCTCAAAGCCATACTCTTTTTGAAAGACCCAATCATCTAGGTAAAATGTATAATATCGATCTTCAAATAGGTCTTTAAACTTTTGCTTATTTTGTTTTTGAACCAATATTTCAGATGGACTAAAATTCTGAAGGAGTTTGTCTATATATTCTTCGTTTCCTTGAGCTACTAAATATTCTCCTGTAGAAACATCTAAAAAAGAAACTCCTAATAAACGTTTACCAAAATGAACAGCCGCTAGAAAATTATTAGATTTTGATTGTAATACTTCGTCATTTAGTGAGACACCAGGGGTTATTAATTCTGTAACCCCACGTTTTACAATGGTTTTTGTCATTTTTGGATTCTCTAACTGATCACATATAGCTACGCGCATTCCGGCTTTTACCAATTTTGGCAAATAAGTATTCAAAGAGTGGTGAGGAAACCCTGCCAAAGCAGTTTCACTCTCACTACCTGCACCTCTTTTGGTGAGAATAATACCTAAAACTCCAGCTGCTTTTTCAGCATCTTTCCCAAAAGTTTCATAAAAGTCACCAACACGAAAAAGTAACATTGCATCTGGATACCTTCCTTTGATGGTATTATACTGTTTCATTAAAGGCGTTACCTTTTTGATAGGAGATTTTGCCAAATTTTAGAATTTTTCAGTTAGTTTTACTATTGTTTTTAATAAGCGTTTAAAGATAGAACTTTTTATGAGAAAACTAAGAAATAACGAACTAGGACGAATCTCCATTTCTACGTTTAAAAAGATAACTAAAACACCAATTATTGTAGTTCTTGATAACATTAGAAGTTTAAATAATATTGGTTCTGTTTTTAGAACAAGCGATGCCTTTTTAGTTGAAAAAATTTATCTATGCGGAATAACAGCGACCCCTCCTCATAGAGACATTCACAAAACAGCCCTAGGGGCAACGGAATCTGTTGAATGGGAATATAAAGCTGATACTCTAACCCTTGTAAAAGAGCTTCAATCTCAAGGAGTTAAAGTAGCTGCTATAGAGCAAGTAGAAAACAGTATAATGTTAGAAAAGTTCATTCCAGATCCAATAAAAAGAATTGCTGTTGTATTTGGAAATGAAGTGAAAGGGGTACAACAAGAGGTTGTTTCTAATGCAGATTATTGTGTAGAGATTCCTCAAAAAGGAACTAAACACTCTTTAAATATTTCCGTTAGCTGTGGAGTTGTTCTTTGGGATCTGTATCAAAAAATACAGTAATTATTTATATACCTAGAATAATTTTTGCAATCATAAAATAAATTAAAATTCCAAAAATATCATTACTCGTTGTAATAAAAGGGCCTGTGGCAATTGCAGGGTCAATTCCTCTTTTATTTAGGAAAAGAGGCACAAAGGTTCCTATTAAACCTGCAACAATAATAACCGCCACAAGAGAGGCTGAAATTGCTAAAGCAGTATTCATTTTACCTTCACATAACCATACAAAACCAAATAAAAACACAGCTAAGACGAGCCCGTTAAGAGCAGCTAATAACATTTCTTTAATTAATCGGCTATTAATACTTCCTTTTACATCATCATTTGCCAATCCTTGAACAATAATCGCTGAAGATTGAACACCAACGTTTCCTGCCATTGCCGCAATTAAAGGTGTGAAAAAGAACAACACTGCATTTTCCTCAAAAGTATTTTCAAACATTTGCATGATTAAGAAAGCACCCACACCTCCCAATAGCCCTAAGAACAACCAAGGTAATCGAGCTTTTGTTAACTGTAAAATACTATCATCTGCTTCAACATCTTGGGTTAAACCAGCAGCTAATTGATAATCTTTATCTGCTTCTTCTTTGATAATATCTACAATATCATCAATTGTAATTCTACCCAACAGAACACCATCATTATCTACAACAGGAATTGCCTCTAAATCATATTTTCGCATTTTATTTGATACTTCGTCAAGATCATCATGAACATTTACAAAGTCTACTTTAGGAATATAAACTTCTGAAATTGCTGTTTTTGTTGAGGTTATTAGGAGGTCTTTTAAAGACAATCGTCCTTTCAACTTTTCATTATCGTCTACAACATATATAGAATGAACTCTTGTTACCTCTTCTGCTTGTGAACGCATTTCTCTCACACATTTAAGAACGTTCCAGTTTTCATTAACCTTTACCAGCTCTTTTGCCATCAATCCACCTGCAGAATCCTCGTCATAGGAAAGTAGCTCTTCAATTTCCTTTACATGCTCCTCGTCTTCAATTTGAGACATTACCGCCTCTTGCCGTTCTTCTGATAGTTCACCTATGATATCTGCGGCATCGTCAGAATCTAATTCTTCAACCTGCTCTGCAATTTCTTTAGCCGAAAGTTTTTGAAGAATCTTTTCACGAATATCTTCATCAAGCTCCATCAAAACAGCAGAAGTTTTTTCGCTATCGATAAGTTTTATAATGTAGATGATGTCATCAAAAGAAAGTTCATCTAGAATTTCAGCAACATCAGCGTAATGCATTTCCTCAAACAAAGCGATAATTGGCTTGTCATTAGAGGCTTCTATATAAGAAGTAATGTTTGCTAATAGTTCGTTAGTGATTTCAAATGACATCTGTTGCTATTTTTTGCGTGAGTTTGATAAACTCGCTTACAGACAATTGTTCTGGCCGCATCGCAAATATAGCATCTTCTTTTAAGGTATCCGAAAGTTTGAAAGATTTTAAACTACTTCTCAGCATTTTTCTTCGTTGATTAAATGCTGTTTTTACGACTCTAAAAAACAATTTTTCATCTACCGATAGAGAAAAATCTTTTTTTCTAATAAGCCGTATAACACCGGAATCTACTTTTGGAGGAGGATTAAAAACACTTGGAGGTACAGTAAATAAGTATTCTACATCAAAAAATGCTTGTGTCAGTACAGATATAATTCCGTAGATCTTACTTCCCTCCTTTTCTGCAATTCTTTTAGCAACTTCTTTTTGAAACATACCAGATAGTTCAGGAATGTATTCTCGATTTTCAATGGCTTTAAATATAATTTGAGAAGAAATATTATAGGGGTAATTCCCGATAACAGCAACTTGTTTTTTATTAAAAAAAGTTGGGATATCTTGTTTTAAAAAGTCTCCTTCAATAATTTTAAATTTAGTATTTGACGTGTCTAGTTTTACATGCTCATTTTTAAAATCATTATTTAAGTATGCAACCGAATCCCTGTCAATTTCTATAACATTAATTTGTGCATCACTTTCTAATAAATACTTTGTTAAAACACCCATTCCTGGACCAATTTCTAGAACAGTGTCATATCCAACACCTGACAAAGAATTTGCAATATTTTTTGCAGTGTCCTCATCATTTAAAAAGTGTTGCCCTAGATGTTTTTTTGCTTTAACTGTCATTTATTTTTTTTACTAATAATATAAAACAACAATAGACTAAGCCCTGTTCCACAGAGGAAACCTCCAATTGATTCCTGTGGCTCTACTCCCCAATACAAATATCCCATAAAACCGCCAGTTACAAGAAGCGTGATTCCTACATAAAAAATTAAACATTTAAAAAAGTATGGCTTTATTTTCATACTTAACCTTATGAAGGATAAAATTTTTTAATCACTTTTAACTCTGTTCTAAAGGAAATCATCTTATCTGCAAACTTCTTCATACTTTCATTTCTAAGTTTTGGAGCACTATTGATGTAATAATCATTCAAATCGTCTTTACTGTTTGCGGTGTATTGAACCGAATAAGTAATCCCACCCATTTCTTCCTCAACTAAAACTTGGGTAAGTTTTGCAGAAACAAAAGCGCTTGATTTTAATACGTCTTTTATGTGTTTCTGAATCCATAAAAGCCATTCTTTGTGAATGCTTTCGTCTATATTCATGGTAACGTTATAAATATACATATCTTGATTTATCGTTAAAAACGGACTGCGGAAGAACCTTTAATGAATGTTGTCTCCACGTATTTCTCTATATTTTTTTCTTGCATCAATTAAATGAATACTAGAAGGTTTCTCAAAGATAATTTTTTGATAGTATTCTGATGCTTTTTGAGGGTCTTTTATATTATTTTTATAGATTTCTGCCAATAAATAATAAGAATCATCTACTAATATTCCATCAACATTAATAGAAATTATTTTTAAAAGATTATCAATAGCCTTATTGTATTGTTTTTCTTTAAGATAGATGGAAGCTTGATTAAACATGGCTTCATCTTCAATATTCTGTCCCTGATATTTTTCTAAGATCTTGTTGTATATTGTTATTGCTTCAATATTTTTATTTTGGTAGGCTAATAGGTCTGCCATAGCAAAATCAAATAAACCTGAAGGAATAGAATCTTTAGGTTCATTATCTGAAATAACTAAAAATAAATCTACAGCATCGTTAGCAATAAGTTGTGTTGTGGAACTTTTTAGAATTTTTAACTGAGATTTTGCCCATTTAAAATCACCTTTAAAATAAGATGTTTGAGCCACTTTAAAACGTGCTTCCTGAGATAGCGGATGATTTTTTAATTGAGTTTGTACCTGAGAAAAATAAAGTAGCGCTTTATTAAACTTTCCTGAAAAAACTAAAACCTCCCCAAGTTTTAATTTTATTTCTGCAGTTTTAAACTTAGAAGTAGACAAAGACATGGCTTTCTCCAATAAGTCAATTGCCTTCACAGGGTTATTTTTAATAAAAGTTAAATAGTTTGCGAATTCTAATTGAATTTCTAGAGTATTTCTATTTACACCATATTTTTGAAGTAATTTTTCAAACAAATAGGTAAAGTCATTGTCTTCATTTTTTAGAATTATTTTTAAAAGAAATAACTCTGCATTTAATATCTCTTCAATAAAATTAGAATTTTCAAGAATAAATTCAAAACACTCTTTTGCAGTTTTTGGATCATTATTTTCAAAAGCAATTTTCCCCAATCTAAAAATAGCCTCAATATAATTTGGATCTCTCTTAAACAGAGCTTTTTCTTGAATAAAGGCTTTGTTATATTCTTTTTGTTTGGTGAAAAGCCAGCTTAATAATTCGTTCCATGCATTTTTGGGGTTACTTATAGACTTCCTTAGTAGAGATTTCTTAAAAGCAATATTATTATTATTTGACGCATCTTCATTTATATACCTACTAACGTATCGTTGAACTCCAGCAAGATATCCTTCATTTTTATCTATAAGCGCTATATAAAACTCAAACATTTTTTCAAATTCTCCTTTCTCTCCATAAATTTGAGCTATCTGAAATTCATAACTCGCATTTTCATTAAGTTTCATTGTTTTAGAATATGCTGCAATAGCATAATTAAGTAGATTATTTTGCTGGAACATTCTTCCCATAATTGGACCTAAACCAGGATCTGAATCGATGGCTTTAATTGCAAAATCATATTCTTCTTTTGCTAAAATTGATTTTTTTTGACGATCAAAGTTATAACCAATTTCTATTCTTAAATACTGTTGAGAAGGATTTTTGAGCAATTTTTCTCGAAGCCGATTTTCTGCCTTTTTATAATTATTTGTTTCTTGGTAACAAGTAATTAAACGTTTTAGGTACCTCGTGTTGAAAGGGTTGTTTTTCTCTAATGATTCAAATAACTGAGACGCTTTTTCATACTCTCCTTCTCGGAAATAATTCTCAGCTAAAGAAGAATTATTTTGACTATGAGCCAAATATGACACAAAGAATGTTAATGTGAGAAAAAGGTGCTTCATCTCTATCAAAGATAATCAACTCAAATGTTAAATTTCATTAAACTTTTTATTTTGAAAACGAATTCTAAAATTTTGGCACACTTCTTGGAATATTTTTTATGATTTTTTATCCTTAATTATTAAATAAACAAAATGAAAAAAGTATTATTAGTGTTATTATTAACAACATTAACATCTTGTCAAGACAATGAAACGCTAAGCCAAGATCAGGCGGCTCAAGATTTACAAGATATGTTTACTGAAATAGAAAGTATGGTAAACACTATTAG
>CALKFR010000015.1 GCA_938084555.1 uncultured Flavobacteriaceae bacterium
GTCGGGGTGGCAGGATTCGAACCTGCGACCTCCTCGTCCCAAACGAGGCGCGATGACCGGGCTACGCTACACCCCGAGTAGCAATTGTTGCGGAGAGTGTGGGATTCGAACCCACGCGACAGTTACCCGTCGACAGTTTAGCAAACTGCTCCATTAACCACTCTGGCAACTCTCCGTAAAACTAACATTGTTAGTAAAAAATTGCGAGTGCAAATGTAACATACCAATTACAATATTGCAAGGTTTTTTATAATTTTTGCAATAAAATTAATCTGGATATTCTACGCGTACATGGTAGATATTCATCAATTTTCTTTTGATTACTTTTTTTATTTTTTCAATCTCACTAAAAGTTATATCAGAATTAATAAATTGATGGTCTAGTTTTTGTTTTTCTACGATCTTATCTATTAAATCATCTATAGACTGAGCCGAAGGTTTTTGCAAACTTTTAGACGCTGCTTCAGCTGCATCACATATCATTAATATGGCTGTTTCCTTTGAGAAAGGAACTGGTCCTCCATACTGAAATTTTTCAACATTAACCTCTTCCCCTAAGTTTTGTTCTTGTTCTTTTACATAAAAGTAATAGACCAAACTTGTCCCATGATGAGTTCTAATGAAATCTATAATTCTATCTGGAAGTCTGTATTGTTTAGCTAGCTCTACTCCTTTAATTACATGTTCAATTATTATTTTAGCACTGTCTGATGGTGATAAATCATTGTGAGGATTCACACCTGTAGATTGATTTTCTATAAAATACATTGGATTTAGTATTTTACCAATATCATGATATAAAGCACCTGTTCTAACTAGCATTGAATTTGCTCCTATTTCGTTAGCCGCTGCTTCAGCTAAATTAGCAACCTGCATTGAATGTTGAAATGTACCTGGTGCTTTTTCATTTAACTCTCTTAAAAGCTTCGTATTAGTACTTGATAATTCTAACAAGGTAACATCTGAGACCAATCCAAATATTTTTTCATAGGCATAAATAAAAATTAATGATAAAAAGGAAAGTAACCCATTAGCTCCAAACATCATTAAATATTCCCAATTAATTTGAGAGGCATTACCTTCTTTAATAATTGAAAATGCTAAATATGTAATCATGTAAATTAATGTTATTTGACCAACAGAAATAAAGAGATTTGCTCTTTTATGAAGTTCTGAAACAGTCAAAATGGTTACAATACCTGCAATAATATGGAGATAGATAAACTCAAAACTATCAGGAACAATAAAACCTAGGAGTAAAACTGTTAATACATGCGTAAATAAACCTAATCTTGCATCAAAAAAAGCTTTCAATACTATGGGTAAAATACTCAATGGGACTACATATAAATAATCTGAGTTGTATTTTACAACAAGCGTTTGAATTAAAAGCATAAAACTAACATTAAAAAAAATAAATGTTACTTTGGTATTGTTATCAAAAATTTCTTTTCGATACTTGTGTAGGAATAACAACAGCATCAAAAGTGCCAAAGAAACTAATATTGTATAGCCTAAAACAATCCAATAATAATTTGCATTAGTCCAAAGTTTTGACTCTGACTGACTCTTGAGTGAAAACAAAATGGCCATCTTTTTTCCTTCAACTATATCACCCTTTAAAATAATTAATTCACCATAGGAGACTTTTCCTTTACTAAGAGAAATTGAATTTACTGATTCATCAATTACTTTTTGAGTAAACTCATTATCATAAGAAACATTAGGTTTTATAATCTCGGAAAGTATCGATAAATTAATATTCTGAGAATAATTGTACGGCTGATCTCCTAAAGTACTTTTAATAAGTTCAAAAACATCTTTTGAATACAATAAATTATTATAGATAATATCTTGTACTTGATTATCTATCTTTAGAGCTATAATACTGTTTCTGTCAGAAATAACACCTTGACTTGTAGCTTCAATAAATCCAATTTTATATACATCATCTATTATAGAATTACCAATTAAAACCATAGACTCAATATCATTATTTGACAATGAATCACTAACATTATATAAGGATGTTCTCAATCGGTAAGCTTCTTTTACTTCTGAGACAATTTCTTTATTAAATTGGAAATATAATTTAGCAGATACTTCTATAGCTTTAATCTCTTCAGTAATTTCTTCTTCAGATTTATTTATAGCAAAATCAAAAGGAGCATAAAGGTTATCATATTGCCATGGCTTTCCTTTGGTAAATTCATATTTAAATTGACCTCCTTTTGGGAAAAGATATACAATAGTAACTGCTGTGACCAAAAAAAGAATAACCTTGTAGATCGAAGTGTTATGCTTGTATAATTTGTTTAAGGTTTTACTCATATAAATACACGTTGTGAACACAAACTTAACTTAAAAAAATGGACGTCAAAAATTGAAAGGATAGTTTCCTGACAAATTTGATTTAAAATAGTTAGTTTTGTTTGATAATTGCACATTAAAAATATTGAAAATGAAAACTAAAGAAGTTGTAATTGTATCAGTGGGAAGAACACCGATTGGTAGTTTTATGGGTAGTCTTTCAAAAATTACAGCTCCCAAACTAGGTGCAATAGCAATTAAAGGTGCTATGAATAAAATCAACCTAGATCCTAAACTGGTAGACGAAGTTTTTATGGGTAATGTAGTTTCAGCTGGTTTAGGTCAAGCTCCCGCTAGACAAGCTGCAATATTAGCTGGTATTTCAGAAAATGTTCCTTGTACAACAATTAATAAGGTATGTTCTTCAGGAATGAAAGCTGTTATGATAGCAGCTCAATCAATTGCTTTGGGAGATTCATCTATAGTAGTAGCTGGAGGCATGGAAAATATGAGTTTAATTCCTCACTATCTTCATGGAAGACAAGGAACTAAGTTTGGACCCACAACTCTAGAAGATGGAATGCAAAAGGATGGTTTAGTAGATGCTTATGATAATGTTGCTATGGGTGTTTGTGCAGATGCTTGTGCAACTAAGTTCGGTTTTTCTAGAGAAGACCAAGATGCTTTTGCAATACAGTCCTATCAAAGATCCTCTGAAGCCTGGAAATTAGGAAAGTTTTCTAATGAAATTATTCCAGTAGAAATACCTCAACGAAAAGGGCCATCTATTCTTATGACTGAAGACGAGGAGTATAAAAATGTTAATATAGAAAAAATTCCTTCCTTAAGAGCTGCTTTTTCAAAAGTAGGAACTGTAACAGCAGCAAATGCATCTACAATTAATGATGGTGGTGCAGCTTTAATTTTAATGTCTGCAGAAAAAGCTATGGAATTAAAGCTTACACCTATTGCCAAAATTAAAAGCTTTGCAGATGCGGCTCATGAACCAAAATGGTTTACAACTGCCCCATCAAAAGCAATTCCAAAAGCCCTAGAAAAAATAAAAATGTCTATTCATGAAATAGAATATTTCGAATTAAATGAGGCCTTTTCTGTAGTTGGATTAGCTAATATGAAAATACTAGGTTTAAAAAATGATATTGTAAATGTTAATGGTGGTGCAGTCTCTTTAGGCCATCCTTTAGGAGTATCAGGAGCAAGAATAATTATTTCACTAATCTCAGTATTAAAACAAAATAAAGCAAAAATTGGAGCTGCAGGTATTTGTAATGGCGGTGGTGGAGCCAGCGCAATGATTATTGAATCTCTTTAAAATAAAAAATATGCTCTACGGCATTTGTAATTTAAGTATAGTTCCTCTTCGTTTAGAAGCAAGTGATGCGTCAGAAATGGTCTCTCAGATCCTTTTTGGTGAGGAATTTAAAGTACTTGAAAGAGAAATGAAGTGGAGTAAAGTTGAATTGAGTTATGATGGTTATATTGGCTATATAGACAACAAGCAATATGAAGAAATAGATGAGGAAACTTTTAACAATTTATCAAATTCTAAAGATTATTATTCTACAGAAATAATAGATTTTGTTACCACAAAAGAAAATGACCTAAGTACCATTTCCATAGGATCTAGGCTCCCTTTTTATAAAAATAAATACTTTACAATTGGCACAAAAGATTATTTTTACGATGGTAATGTTTGTTCCGAAAAATTAGCAAAAAACGAAATCATTCGTAAAGCATTTCAATTTTTGAACACACCCTATTTATGGGGTGGAAAAACCCCTTTTGGTATAGATTGTTCTGGTTTTACACAATTAGTTTATAAACTCTGTGGCTACTCTCTTCTTAGAGATGCTAGAGATCAGGCGACACAAGGAGAAGTATTGAGTTTTATAGAAGAATCTGAACCCGGAGATTTAGCATTTTTTGACAATGAAGAAGGAAATATTGTACATGTTGGAATTATAATGAATGATTATAATATCATTCATGCTCATGGAAAAGTAAGAATTGACACATTAGATCACAGTGGTATTTATAATGTAGACACCAAAATACACACACATAAACTAAGAGTTATTAAAAAAATTATATAAAAAAAGTCAACATTAATGTTGACTTTTTTTATATACATATTCGTACTAAATCTAATCTCTCATTTCTCTGTAAAGATCTGTAAACTCAGCAGCTTTTTCATCCATCTCTAAAGTTTGATATATGTTCATCAAAAACTGAACAGTATTTATACTTCTACTATACTTGTCAGCTTTTTCTAAATAAGGTAAGGCTTGCTTGTGAACTCCTTTTTGTTTTTCTAATAATTCATCATACTTGTCAAAGTCAGATAAATTTTGATTCATTTCATCAACAATAGCTTTTTCCTGATCCATAATAACTATTGCTAAGTTTAAATAAGCATCTCCATAATCTTCCTGTAGCTCAATTGCTTTTTCATAATTTTTTCTAGCCTCTTCAACTTTTCCTTGATTAAAGCTTATCACACCTAAATTAAAAAATAGCTGAGGGTTATTTGGGTCAACACTTATTGCTTCCTCCATTAACTCTCCATACTTACTCATATCTTTCAATTGAAAGTAAATATCTGCTTGAGTTAAAATTAAATTGATATCATTTGGATAAGTTTTTCTGGCTTCCTGAACTGCTACTAGTGCTTCTTCAGTTTTACCTTGACTTTTTAAAATATAAGCAATGTTTTTAATAATATCTCCAGTTTTTGATTCTGTTAATTCATTTACTGGATCCTTGTAAAGACCTATTTTGACTTGTAAATCTCTATTTTTTTCATCTCCAAGATCTTCTTTTTCATCCGTAGACTTGTTGGTTGCATAATATATTTTAGTTATACCTGTATACCCCAAATCTTGAAGCTCTTTATAATATTTTAAAGAATTATCATAGTCTTTGGCTAGGGTTGAACTTACTGCAGCATTATAGATAAGACTAGTATCTGCCTTACTTAATTGATAAGTTAAATAAAAACTATCAGATGCTTTT
>CALKFR010000016.1 GCA_938084555.1 uncultured Flavobacteriaceae bacterium
AAGTAAGTTTGTTACCCGATTTTATTTCTAACTGTGGGATAGCTAGGGTATTTGCTTATTTAATGGAGTCTAGAGTAAAATTACCCATGCAAGACGAAGCTATATTTAGAGATACTTCCGAAACCATTAAAAGAGCGCTCAAGAGTACATTTAATAAAAATAATAGCAAAAAGGAGATTTGTAAAACAGCATTCGAAATTGCATTAAAACAACTAATATAATTTAAAAATTACATGGAAATCATCATCATCATTGTATTCGTACTAGGATACTTAGGAATAACTCTAGAACATAATCTAAAATTAGATAAACTCATACCTGCATTAATAATGATGTCTATATGTTGGGCAATAGTAGCACTTGGTATTGATAGTTTCTCTAATTGGTTTGATTCAAGTAAACATGGATTAGTTGAAGGTTTTTCATCTATGTTACATGCTGATAAAATGCATTTAGTTGAGGAAACATTGTTACATCATTTAGGAAAAACAGCAGAAATTTTAGTGTTTCTTTTAGGAGCTATGACCATAGTTGAAATCATAGATTATTTTGATGGATTCTCAACGATTAAAGGTTATGTAAATTTTAAAAGTAAAAAGAAATTACTGTGGATGTTTGCCATCCTTGCATTTATACTTTCTGCAATTATAGATAATTTAACTGCTACTATTGTTTTAATTTCTATTCTACAAAAAATTGTTAAAAGGAGAGATGACAGAATTTGGTTTGCAGGTCTAATAATTATTGCTGCAAATGCTGGTGGTGCCTGGTCACCAATTGGTGACGTAACCACTACAATGTTGTGGATTGCTAACCGAGTAAGTGCAGGAATGTTATTCATTTATTTAATTATACCTTCTTTATTATGTATGTTGGTGCCAACAGTTATCGCATCCTTTTTACCGGCTTTTCAAGGAGATATAGCCAATGATGAAGAAGATTCAGAAAAGCCAAAAAGTAAGTATAGTGCAATCATGTTATACCTTGGTTTAGGCGCTATTGTTTTTGTGCCTTTCTTTAAAACCTTCACGCATCTTCCTCCCTATGTTGGAATGATGCTTTCTTTAGGTGTTGTGGCTACATTTGCAGAAATATTCAGTAATTCTAAATTTTCAATTTCCAGTGTTGAGGGAGCGCAAGCCAAAGAACATTCAGACGGTGCACATCATAGTCCTGTACATCATTCTTTGTCTAAAATAGAAATGCCAAGTATTTTATTTTTCTTGGGAATATTGATGGCAGTAGCTGCTCTTGAATCTCTTGGAATTCTTTTTAATTTTGCAGACAGTTTAAAAGAAAGTATTTCTTTAATAGGTACCGAATTACCGGGTACTAAGGTCTCAGATTTAGTTGTCATCTTATTAGGAATAGGCTCTGCTGTTATCGATAATGTTCCATTAGTAGCGGCGAGTTTAGGTATGTTTTCTGAATCTTTAGATAATCCATTGTGGCATTTTATTGCATTCTCTGCAGGAACAGGTGGAAGTATGTTAATTATAGGTTCTGCAGCAGGAGTTGTTGCTATGGGGATGGAAAAAATTGATTTCTTTTGGTATTTGAAAAAAATATCTTGGTTAGCACTGATAGGTTTTCTAGTAGGATCTGCCTCATTTATGGTCATTCGACAATTTATTTAAAAAAATACCCTATAAATTCTGATTGTTTTTTGAACAATTTATATTTTAATACCCCGTTATTAAATTAAATAATTTTAAAAAGTATGTTGTCATATTTACAAGAATCACCAGAAATTGTTACAGCTGTTTCAGAAGAAAAAACCTTATCTGTTTATAAATTAATTGCAGATGGTGGGTTAGGAGGTCAAATTATTATTGGAATCCTTTTTATTCTATTAGCTGTTTCTCTTTATATTTATTTTGAACGATTTTTTGCGATAAAAGTTGCTTCTAAAGTTGATAATAACTTTATGAATCAGATTAAAGATTATGTTTTAAATGGAAAATTAGAAGCTGCTGATGCGTTGTGCAAAAAAACAAATTCTCCAACTGCTCGATTAATTGAAAAAGGAATATCAAGAATAGGAAAACCTCTAGATGATATCAATAAAGCAATTGAAAACGCCGGTAAATTAGAAGTGTATCAATTAGAGAAAAATGTGAGTGTGATTGCTACAATAGCAGGAGCTGCTCCCATGATTGGTTTTTTAGGTACTGTGATAGGAATGATTGTTGCCATTCATGAAATTGCTAATGCTGGAGGTCAAATAGATATTAAATTACTCTCTGATGGTTTGTACACAGCCATGACTACAACAGTAGCAGGTTTAATTGTGGGTATTATTGCTTATATATCCTACAACCATATCGTGGTTAGAACAGATAAGGTGATGTATCAAATGGAGGCAAAAACAGTTGAGTTCTTAGATTTATTAAACGAACCTGTATAATGAATTTACGAGGTAGAAATAAAGTAAATCCAAATTTCAATATGTCTTCGATGACAGATATTGTTTTTTTATTACTCATTTTTTTTATGTTGAGTTCAACTCTTGTCACTGTTAGTGCCATAGACGTTTTATTACCAAAAGCAGGAGGAAAAACAGAAAACAATGCCTCTGTGGCAATTTCTATAACCAATCAATCTAAATTTTATATTGATAAAACTCTGGTGAGTGAAAATAATTTAGAATTAGAAATTTTAAAAAAAGTAGGGGCTGATAAGAGAAAAACAATAGTCATTAGAGGAGATCAAAATGTACCTTATAAAAGTGTGATGAAGGTTATTGATTTAGCAAACAAAAATAAACTCAAAATGATCTTAGCTGTCAAAGGGAAATAATGGCAATTTTAGATACCAGACATAAAAAAAAGTCTTCGATATTAACAACAATTATTTTAATTGCGTTGGTATGGGGGATTTTTAGTTTTGGATTACAATATCAAGACCCTCCTATAGAATATGGGATTGCAATCAATTTTGGAACATCAGATATAGGTAGCAAACCACCTGAAAATGTTTCGGAATCAAAATTACCAGTTCAGGAGAATAAGGAGGAGACGATAGAAGAAGTTGTAGAAGATATTCCAAAGGAAATTCCCAATAATGAAGTTCTTTCTCAATCCGATCAAGACGCGCCAATTATAGAAAAAACCAAAGAAGATCTTAAGCCTACACCAAAAAAACCATCAAACAATACCTTAAAAGCCTTTTATAATTTATTAAAAGGTGACACATCTGATGGAAAACCAATAGGCGACGGTGATGCTATTCAAGAAGGGTTAAAAGGTAATGAAAATGGTGATCCATCTACAACAAAATATTACGAAAACTCAGGTAGTTCTGGTGACAGTAATTATAATTTAGCTGGAAGAGAAGCCTTAACCAAACCAACTGAGCAACCTAACTGTGAAGAGGAGGGTATCGTTGTAGTAAGTATAGAGGTAGACAAAAAAGGTAAGGTTATTAGAGCTGTTTCAGGAGTAAAAGGGACTACTAACTCTGCTAATTGTTTATTAGAACCTGCAAGAGAAGCCGCATTAAAAACAACTTGGAATGCTGATCCAAATTCTCCATCTAAACAAAAAGGAACAATTATTTATAAGTTTTCACTCACCAAATAATGACCTATAAAAAAACAATAGATTGGATGTTTTCTCAACTTCCAATGTATCAAAGGCAAGGAAAAATTGCTTTCAAAAAAGACCTCACCAACATTCTTGCTTTTTGTAATGTTTTAAAACATCCAGAACATAAATTTAAGTCTATACATGTAGGAGGAACTAATGGAAAAGGATCTACTTCTCATATCATCTCAAGTATTTTACAGGAAGCGGGGTATAAAGTTGGCTTATATACTTCACCACATTTAAAAAATTTCACTGAGCGAATTCGAATTAATGGTAAGGAAGTTTCTCAACCTTTTGTTGTTGATTTTATTTCTAAACATAAGAATTTCTTAGAAAAACAACAGCTTTCTTTTTTTGAGATGACTGTTGGTATGGCTTTTGATTATTTTGCCTCAGAAAGTGTAGATATAGCTATCATAGAAGTTGGTTTAGGAGGGCGATTAGATTCTACCAATATTATAAACCCAGAAGTATCGGTAATTACAAACATTGGTTACGATCATATGCAGTTTTTAGGAGAAACTCTCAAAGCAATAGCTTCTGAAAAAGCAGGGATTATAAAAAATAATACTCCAGTAGTTATAGGTGAAAAGCAGGATGAAGTTATGGATGTATTTCTTGAGAAAGCATCAGAAATGAATGCTAAAATTTATTTTAGTTCTGACATAAAACATAATTATAAAACTGATTTATTAGGAAGTTATCAAGACAGAAATATCAAGACAGCCCTTAAATCACTTGAGGTTTTAAAAGGGTTTATAATTTTGGAAACTCATATTCGTCAAGGGTTACTAAATGTTGTTAAAAACACAAACTTTAAGGGGAGATGGCAAATTTTGCAGGAAAAACCAAAAGTAATTTGTGATACGGCACATAATAAAGAGGGATTAGAGATCGTATTGCATCAATTAGGTAACCAGTCCTTTAAAAACCTTCACATTGTTTTAGGTGTGGTAAATGATAAAAAGTTAGAAGAGCTACTTCCTCTTTTTCCAAAAGAGGCGAGCTATTATTTTTGTAAACCTGAGATCCCCAGAGGATTAGATAAACATGAATTACAATTAAAAGCTAATTTATT
>CALKFR010000017.1 GCA_938084555.1 uncultured Flavobacteriaceae bacterium
TAATGAAACTGCATTAAATGCTATTATTTCTTTGAATCCAAATGCCCTTAAGGAGGCGAGAACTAGAGATCTTAATAGAGATAATAATAAATTTCTATTAGATATTTCCATGTATGGAATGCCAGTATTAATTAAAGATAATATAAACACAGCTGGAATGCCAACAACAGCAGGTGCTATAGCTTTATCAAAAAATGAAAATACAGAAGATGCTTATATTATAAAAAGACTCAAAGAGGAGGGGGCAATTATATTAGGAAAGTCGAACTTAAGTGAATGGGCCTATTATTTTTGTGGAACCTGTCCTTTAGGTTATAGCGCTACTGGAGGACAAACTTTAAACCCATATGGTAGAACTATTTTTGAATCTGGCGGTTCAAGTTCAGGAAGTGGTGTAGCTGTTGCAGCAAATTATGCAGTAGCTGCAGTAGGAACAGAAACTTCAGGTTCTATAATTTCTCCATCGAGTCAGAATTCTGTTGTAGGTTTAAAACCCACAGTCGGTTTGTTGAGTAGAACTGGTATTGTTCCTATTTCAAGTACTTTGGACACACCTGGGCCTATGACAAAAAATGTTACAGATAGCTTTATCTTATTTAATTCAATGTTGGGTTATGATGCTTCAGATCCAAAATCTATTGAAATAGCTGATAATAATTTTGGTGATGTGGAAGAAACTTTTAAAGGAAAACGATTTGGAGTATTTAAGGATATTTATAAAGATTCAATCTTTAAGATAAATATTGATAAAATTAAAGAAGCAGGGGGTGAGATCGTTGTAATAGCTCCAAAAAAAGTAAATCTTCCAGGTTTTTTATCAATTTTAAACCTTGAAATGAAAGATGAATTACCAAAATATTTAAATAATTATGCAGATAAAAAGGTAAAGGTTTCAAATGTTAATGACATTATTTCTTATAATAATAAAGCAAAAAAATTAAGAGCTCCTTATGGTCAGCTAAGATTTATTAATATAGGAAAAGACACAACATCGCAAAGGGATCTAGAAAGAATAAAAACAAAGTTAAAAATCAAGGCAAGAACTTTTTTTGAAGCTTTAGAAACTAAGAATTTAGATGCTATTTTATCTATGAACAATTCTCATTCTGCGTATTCTGCAGTTGCAGAATATCCTAACCTCACAATACCAATGGGCTATAAGGAAACAGGTGAACCTATTAGTCTTACTTTTATTGGAAAATCACATGAAGAAGGAAAATTATTATTACTCGGTTATACCTTTGAACAATTAACAAATCACAGAAAAATGCCAGAAGATTTCAAGTAAAATTTACTTTATAAAATGTATTTTTGTCGTCCTTAAAAATAACAATGAGAACTAAATCAGTAAAGAAAAATAAGATCAATGTAGTTACCTTAGGATGCTCCAAAAATATTTATGACTCTGAAGTTTTGATGGGGCAATTAAAAGCGAATGGTAAAGATGTTGTTCATGAAGATAAAAATGATGAGGGTAATATAGTTGTAATTAATACATGTGGTTTTATTGGAAAAGCAAAGGAAGAGTCTATAGATACCATATTACATTATGTAGAAAAGAAAGTAGCAGGAGATGTTGATAAGGTTTTTGTAACAGGTTGTTTAAGTGAACGTTATAAACCTGACCTAGAAAACGAAATTACAGATGTAGATCAATATTTTGGGACACATGATTTACCAAACCTTTTAAAAGTTTTAGGTGCAGATTATAAACACGAACTCATAGGTGAACGTTTAACCACTACGCCGAAGCATTATGCTTATCTTAAAATTGCTGAGGGCTGTGATCGTCCTTGTTCATTTTGTGCCATTCCTTTGATGCGTGGAAAACACAAATCTACTCCAATAGAAGAAATAGTTCTCGAAGCAGAGAAATTAGCTGAGAAAGGAATCAAAGAAATTATGCTTATTGCTCAAGATTTAACGTATTATGGTTTAGATATCTATAAAAAAAGAGCATTAGCATCACTTCTAGAAGCTTTAGCTAAAGTAGATGGAATTGAATGGATTCGTATGCATTATGCATTTCCAACTGGTTTTCCCATGGATGTTTTGGAGGTCATGAAAAATGAACCAAAGGTTTGTAATTATTTAGATATTCCTTTACAGCACATTAATACAGAGATTTTAAAATCTATGAAACGGGGAACTACCCACGAAAAGACAACAGCTTTGATTCATAAATTCCGAGAGGCAGTTCCTAATATAGGAATTAGAACTACTTTAATTGTTGGATATCCCGGTGAAACAGAAGAACAATTTCAAGAATTAAAAGATTGGGTTGAAGAAATGCGTTTCGAGCGTTTGGGAGCTTTTGAATATTCACATGAGGAAAACACAGGTGCCTTTGTTTTAGAAGATGATGTTCCTGCAGAGGTGAAGTTTCGAAGAGTGAATGAAATTATGGAAATTCAATCGCAAATTTCTTGGGAAATTAATCAAGAAAAAATTGGAAAAACATTCACTTGTTTATTTGATAGAAAAGAAGGTAATTTTTTCTATGGTAGAACAGAATTTGATTCTCCAGATGTAGATAATGATGTTTTAGTTGACGCGAGAGAGCATTACATAAAAATAGGTGAATTTATTCCTGTTAAAATTCATGAGGCGGGAGACTTTGATTTGTACGGTACTCCTTTAAAATAATTTTACAATTTATAACAGTAATTTCTTTTCTAAAATTCTAATTAACAGATACTTGTATTTTTTAGTTATTTCTTTATCTTTAGAGAAAACTAATACTAATGAATAAAAGAGAATTTTTAAAAAATGTATCTCTTGCAGCAGTTGGTCTTCCTTTAATTAACACCTCTTTTGCTAATACTCTCAAGACTTTTGAACATCTATCACCAAAACAAATAGCTTCTGAGGAAGATTTTTGGTTACAGGTTAGAAAAGATTATTCATTGAAACCCGACTATATTAATCTAGAAAGTGGTTACTATAATATTATTCCTAACCCTACATTAAATCATATGTTAGATCATGCTAGAATGGTAAACTATGAAGGATCTTATTATATGAGAACCGTTCAATGGGATAATAAAAAATCTATGGTTTCTAAGTTGGCTAGAGTCGTAGGAACCAGTGATAAAAATTTAATCATAACAAGAAATACTACAGAATCATTAGACATGGTTATAAAGGGTATGGATTGGGTAAAGGGAGATGAAGCGGTTTATGCCAAACAAGACTATGGTGCTATGCAAATGATGTTTGAGCAGATTTCGAAGCGATATGGAACAAAAAACACTGTAGTTTCTATTCCTAATCATCCCTCCTCTGATGAAGAAATAGTTAGCATTTATGAAAATGTAATCACTCCTAAAACTAAATTACTAATGGTCTGTCATATGATTAATATAACTGGCCAAATACTACCAATCAAAAAGATTTGTGAAATGGCTCACAGGAAGGGGGTTCAGGTAATGGTTGATGGTGCACATTGTGTAGGACACTTTCAATTTAAAATAAATGATTTAGGTTGTGATTACTATGGTTCTAGTTTACACAAATGGTTAGCAGTACCATTAGGTACAGGAATGTTATATGTAGATGATAAGCACATAGATAAACTTTGGCCTGTATTTGCTGAACACCATAGAGAGCCAGGAGATATTTCTAGATTAAATCATATTGGAACCCATCCTGTATATCATGATTTAAGTATAGAAAATGCTATAGAATATTATGATATGTTAGGAGCAGAGAGAAAAGAATCTAGACTCCGTTATTTACAAGAATATTGGACTAAAAAAGTTAGAAATCAATCTAACATAATTGTGAATACACCAAATGATTCGCATAGAGCCTGTGGTATAGCAAATGTTGGTCTTAAAAATATGACTCCTAAGGAATTAGCAAAAAAGTTAATGAGTGATTATAATATATTTACTGTTGCCATTAATTATGCCAATGTAAAAGGTTGTAGAATCAGTCCTAATGTATTTACTACTACAGATGAACTAGATGTTTTTGTTAGAGCATTGAAGGAGTTAGCAGCTTAAAGGAAAAGTAACTTTACTTTCCAATACAAAAGTTAGAAAATATATGACCTAAAATATCTTTATCTACGTCATATTCTCCGGTTATATTACCCATATGTCTTAAACATTCTCTAATATCTATAGAAAATAAGTCAGTAGATATTTCCATTTCAATTCCTTTCTTGACCGATACAATTGCTGCTAAGGCATTGTTTAGTGCCTCAAAGTGTCTAGAGTTTGTAACTATAGTTTCATTATTACTCAATGCTCCCGTATTTACTAATGAAGTTAGTAGTTTTAAAAGAGTATTTATACCAATTTTTTGTTTGGCTGAAAGTAATAAAATATCATCAATCTCAGTACTTATCTCATTCTTCTCAGTAGTTGAAACAGCATCGATTTTATTGGCAATTACTAAAACTCTTTTTTTAGGAAAACGATTTTTAATTGTTGCAATTTCAGACAGAAAAACCTCTTTGGATGTAGAAAATTTATTGGAGTCGATTAGAAAAATAATTAATTGAGCATTTTCGGCTTTTTCATAAGCTTTTTTTATACCAATACTCTCTACACGATCATTGGTCTCTCTAATACCAGCAGTATCGATAAATCTGAAAGCAACTCCATCAATAATTAATTCGTCTTCAATAGCATCTCTTGTAGTTCCTGCTATATCAGATACAATCGCTTTTTCTTCATTTAATAAAGTATTTAACAAGGTAGATTTTCCAACATTAGGTTCCCCTATAATGGCAACAGGTATACCATTTTTTAGGGCATTTCCAAAAGAAAAACTTTCAATTAAACGCTTTAAAACAGTAGTAATTGTATGAACTAGCTCTTTAAATTTCGCTCTATCGGCAAATTCAACATCTTCACCAGAAAAATCTAATTCTAGTTCTATTAAAGCTGCGAAATCTAATAACTGAGCTCTCAACTCTTTTAATTCATTAGCAATACCACCACGCATTTGTTGGATTGCCATTTGGTGAGATGCAGCAGAATTCGAAGCAATTACATCTGCAACAGCCTCAGCTTGACTCAGATCCATCTTACCGTTTAAAAATGCTCTCATTGTAAATTCTCCATTATTTGCCATTCTACAACCATTCTTGAGAAATAACTGAATGATTTCTTGTTGAATGAAACTTGAGCCATGGCAAGAAATTTCTACTACGTTTTCTCCGGTGTACGAGCTTGGATTTTTAAAAATAGAAACGAGTACTTCATCTATAATTCTTTTGCCTTCAATAATATGCCCTAAATGAATGCTATGTGTTTTTTGATTCTTTAATTGTTTTCCACTTTTAGATATAAAAAATTTAGAAACAATATCAATAGCCTCTTCTCCAGAAATACGTATTACCGAGATCGCTCCAATACCTGAGGGTGTGGCTAAAGCTATTATAGAATCTTTTTCAATCATGCTACAAATATACAAGTTCATTGTATTTAATCCCTAAAGTGTAACAATAACTATTTCTGTTCGTCTAATTATTGTATTATTAATAAATAGAGTGCCATAATGATGATAGAAAATAGACAGTTATTAGTTTTAACCCACTTGAGTCAGTTGTTAGATCTTGTCACTGGAGTTGGAGGATTTATAGTACCGCTTGTTATTTGGTTAACTAAGAAAGATGATGTTATTGATATGGATTTACATGGTAAGGCCATATTAAATTTTAGAATTTCTATGTTTATATATATATTAATTTGTATTCCAGCCATTTTTTTATTTGGTTTAGGGATTATCGGTATTATTGTTTCATGTATATTTTATCTTGTTTTTCCAATAATTAATGCTCTTAGAGCAAGTAATAATCAACCACCAAATTATCCTTTAAGTATTCAATTCTTGAAATAAGAAAATTAAATACAGTTAATTATATCTCTATATTCATAAAAAAATAGTTCGAATTTTGGCATTATTTCTATATAAAACTCATAGCAAGAATTCCATGTATTTTTGTTATAAATACTAAATTTCTCCCTGTGATTTATATAAATACGATGAATACTTTTTCCATTTTCTAAAATGTAGGAATCATCAAAGATAACTTCGGGTAAATAGTCTTCTTTTAAAATTGTTTTTAGTGATAAAATTTTATCAAACAGAATTTTATTAACCATTTCATCTGCATGTTCTATATCCAGACAAATCATTGCATTTTTTCGATTAGCAACAAATTTCAAGCTTAGACCTTTTATTTTGGTATTGTATAAGAGCCATTTTCTTGGAAATGATTTTCCAAAACACGTCCAAAATTCCTTTCTAAGTGAGGTAGATTCCTGTTTGCTAAACATAATCTAATATTCTATTACCCATGGACTTTGGCAGATACACCTCTAGTTTTCATCATTTTAGCCTCAAATTTCAAAAGATCTTCCCATTTTTGGTCTACAATGTCTCTATCCATATACTTTCTGGCATATCTTAAGAACAATGTATAATGATTTGCTTCAGAAATCATTAAATCTTTATAAAATTTAGAAAGTTCTTGGTCTTCCATATTTTCTGAAAACACTTTAAAACGCTCACAACTTCGAGCTTCAATCAAAGCAGCTATAAGTAGCCTATGCACTAATGCAGTAGGTCTATCTTTTGTTTTTGGAAAAAACTTTTGGAGGGATTTTGCGTAATCATTATGTTGTTCTCTTCCAAGAACCATACCTCTCTTTATCATCAACTCATGTACCATTTTAAAATGCTCTAATTCTTCTAGAGCAATGGCTGTCATATCTTTTACTAATTCCGTTTCTTCTGAGTAATTAATAATTATTGAAATGGCATTTGCAGATGCTTTTTGCTCCTGAAAAGCGTGATCAGTAAGAATTTGCTCTAGATTATCTTTAGCAATATCTACCCATGAGGTTGATGTTTCAAATTTGAGTCCTATCATTTATATATTATTAAAAATAATTAAGATGTTTTTCCCTGAAATAGTGAAGCTCATTCTTTTCCGTAATCTATAAATGAGATAGTCTCATCTGTTCTTGCAAGTTTAATTTTATCAAAAAACACTATAGATTCACCATTACTTTCTATGTGGTAAATTTGATGATTTTCAAAAAATTGTATGATTTCATCGGTGAAAAAAGATCGTATTTCAGCTTCATCAGGCCCCATTAATAAGAATTTTTTTGAAAAATCTGGATACATTTCGAAATTAATGTCTTTATAACCAGTGAATGCCATTACTCGATCAATTATTTTTTCTAACACCCCTTCTTTTTCCATTGTAAAAATGGGTAATTTTTTATTTAATTGTATTGTCATTAGGGTAGTGTTAAAGGTTTCCGCTGTAAAGGCATTACCTTCATTAAAGGTTACATCTGCAATTTCCCAAGTAACATTAGATTCTTTGAATGTTCCTTTTAAACAATTGTATTTACGTTCTATAGGTCTTATTTCAAAATAATGAAATTTTTTAAGATAAATCGTATTCCAATCAACTTGGCTTCTAAATTGATAATCTTTTTCGGTAGCTAAATTTCGTAATCTTTTTTGTCTCAAAGATAGTTTTGCTGAGCTGTCACTTAAGCTTATTTTTAATGCTCTATTGTATGTAGATAAAGAAACGTGAGTATCTAAACCCGTAATATAAACTTTACCTCCTGTAGCTCTTTGTGTTTTTAAATACTCTACAAGATAATCCATGTAAGTCATGCCAACCAACCTTGTTTCGGATAGGTCTATGTTAACATTTACACCAGAAGGAATTTGTGCTATTAGTTTATCTACTTTTAAAATTCCTAAAAAATTTGCAATACCCCTAATTTTTAAATCATAGCTTCCATCTGAAAGTTTCACCAATTTTGTTCTTGATTTGTAGATCATTTTGAAAAATTGAAGAATTGATACTCTTGCCAATAGCATATGAGTAACTAAGGCTAATAATAAACCTCCAAGTAGACCGATTAGTAAATTAGTATATAAGGTTAAAACCATTGTCCCTATAAAGAAAATGAGTTGCTCAGTTCCTTGACTGTAAGCTTGTTTAAAAACTGAGGGAGAGGCTAATTTAAATCCAGTGTAGACTAATAAAATTGCAAAAGCACATAGTGGTACTTGACTCATTACTGGACTAAGTACAACGATAAAAAGTAACAATAAAATACCTTGATACATATTAGACCATTTAGTTTTAGCACCGTTGTGAATATTAACAGTACTTCTAATAATTACAGCAATAATCGGTAATCCACCAATACAACCTGCTACCATTGTACTTAATCCAATACCAGTTAAATCCTTATTCAAATCTGTTTTTCTTTTGTAAGGGTCAATTTTATCAACCGCTTTTGCTATGGCTAAGGATTCAATACTTGTAATAATCAAAATTGAAAATACTGTAGTCCAAAATTCAATTGTATTTATTTTACCAAAGTTTGGAAACATAATAGAATCCGTGATATTGTCTGGTATATCTAATAATAGGGAAGGGCCAACCTCATATTCTTTACCAAGAAATAAAAGTGTTTGTTGATCAAAAAAGTTAAAGGCATATACAAAGGGTATAGAAAGTGCTATAACCCACATTGGTGCAGGTAAAAAATGAAAGAAACGATAACTGATTTTAGAATGAAGTAACAGTAAAAGTAATCCAGTTAAAGAAATAATAATTACAAATGGATTTGCTTGAGGTAAGTATAAAACTGCATCAACAAGATTTTGAACGATACTAGGGCTATCTGAATATGTTCCTATAGCTACATGTATTTGTTTAGCGAATATGATGATACCAATAGCTGCCAAAATACCGTGGATAACAGAAGTATGAAATATTTCAGCTAATCTTCCCAATTTCATCACACCCAGTAACATTTGAATTCCTCCAGACACAACTACAGCTGCTAATACATAATTGAATGCATGACCTGAACCATCATCCATTAATGCTATACCGAGAAGTATAACCCCAATTACTCCTTTTGCAGGTCCATTTACTGAGATATGACCACCCCGATAAAGTGTTGTAACTACACCTCCAACAATTGCCGAAAAGATCCCTGACATTGCAGGAGCACCAGCAGCTAAAGCAATACCTAATGATAGAGGCAGAGCTATTAGCGCCACACTAACAGCAGCAATTAAATCACTTTGCCAGTTTTCAATTAATCCTTTAATACCTGTTTTGGGTGTATCTTCCATTTATTGAACCGGTAATATTAATATATACCAAGGTGCTAAAATAACAAATATTGCTAATTATTTTAATTGATTACAAAGAGCTTTTCAAAATATTACAAACAAATATTTTAATTTTAAGAATATTATTGTGCGTGTATTTTTTGTATTTTTAAAAATAAAAATTATTATGATAGAATTAGCCGGAATAATTATACTAGGAATATTAGCTCAATGGGTAGCCTGGAGGTTTAAAATTCCTGCAATTCTTCCACTAATTTTAATTGGTCTTCTGGTTGGTCCTGTCGCATCAGAGTTTTTAACGGATGATAAAACTAAGTACATAGAGCCCATTTGGAATGGAACTAAAGGACTTTTTCCGGGAGATAGTTTGTATTATTTTGTGTCATTAGCTATAAGTATTATTTTGTTTGAGGGGGGCTTAACTTTAAAAAGAAATGAAATAAAAAATGTTGGCCCAGTTATTACTAAACTTATTACGTTAGGTTCTGCAGTTACTTTCTTCGGTGCTGGTGTTTTAGCTCATTATATTTTTGAGTTAAGTTGGGAATTATCCTTTTTATTTTCAGGATTAATTATTGTAACCGGTCCTACCGTAATTACACCAATTTTAAGAAATATTCCATTAAAAAAAGATATTTCTACAGTTTTAAAATGGGAAGGAATACTCATTGATCCTATCGGAGCTCTTGTAGCAGTCTTAGTTTTTGAATTTATAAGTGTTGGTGGTGGAAGTGGCTTTACTAAAACAGCTCTTTCTGAATTTGGAAAAATAATATTATTTGGAACTTCTTTTGGATTTACTTTTGCTCATGCACTAACCTTTGTAATAAATAAGAAATGGATTCCTCATTATTTACTTAATGTGGTCTCATTATCTGTAGTTTTGTTAGTTTTTGTTCAATCAGAGACTTTTGCACATGAATCAGGATTACTTGCTGTTGTAGTTATGGGAATGGTGCTTGGAAATGGAAAATTAAAAAACTTAAAAGAACTATTATACTTTAAAGAATCATTGAGTGTTTTATTGATTTCAATTCTGTTTATACTTTTATCAGCAAATATCAATATGGTAGATTTAATGCTACTTTATAATTGGAAAACAGCATTATTATTTTTCCTAATTGTTCTTATTATTAGACCCTTAGGTGTTTTTTTAAGTACCTATAAATCGAATTTAAAGATTAATGAGAAACTTTTTATAAGTTGGGTTGGCCCCAGAGGTATCGTAGCTGCAGGTATTGCCTCTCTTTTTGGAAGTAAATTATTAAAACAAGGAGTAGAAGGAGCAGAGTATATTACACCATTAGTTTTTATGATTGTTCTAGGTACTGTATTGTTAAATGCTACCACTGCCAGATTATTTGCAAAAATAGTAGGTGTATTTTTGAAAAACTCTAAAGGTATTCTTATAGTAGGGGCTTCTAAAGCAGCTAGACTTATTGCTACTTATTTACATAATTCGGGTAAAAGAGTAGTGTTGATTGATGCCAATACTTCTTTTATAGAGAAATCTAATAATCAGGGATTAGAGGCTTATGTGGTTAATATTTATGATGATGATTTAGCAGATAACATAGAGTTAAACGACATAGGTTATTTATTAGCATTATCAGGAAGTGATGCTGTAAATAAATTTGCTGTAAATAATTTTGCAACTACTTTTGGTGAACACGGCTCATTTCGTTTAGCTAGTGCTGATGAAATTAAAAATCAGGATTATGAGCATAAAAATCAATTTTTCACTCCAAAGGATGATTATATAAATTTAAGTGAGGCAGTTAGGGATTTCCCAAATTTATATGAAATAAAAATAGACTCAGAAATAGCATATATACAGACGCTTGAAAAATTAAATAATCAATTAGAATCAATTCCACTGTTTGTGAAGACCTCTACTAATAATATTTTTGTAATCTCTGAATTTGAGTCAAAAAAAATACCAAAGAAAGATATTATTTTGATATACGTAGGGCAAAAAATTTAAGCACCTTAAAGATCTAATTGAAAAGTATCTTTAAGTTTCTCCAAGAGAGGGTTTTTCTCTTTTAATTTATTGTATTTCTCTTGAGGAGTATATGCAAATTTCTTTTCTACAGTTTCACTAACAGTAACTTCAATAGTAATACTAAAATTATTTAGAGCCTCCCTCAAAAACTTCAATAATTTGGGTTTCCCAATTTTTAGTTGATCTTCCATAAGCTTATTGGGAAGTATAAAATGAACTTTAAAATCTTCTGAAAGCTCAGGCAAAGAAGCGGCTAAAATTGAAGCCATATTTTTCTCACCTTTTTTTGTCTGTAATTTCTGATAATTACTCCAAGTTTCTTGTAAATCTTTTAAGGAAAAAGAATCTTTTGGGTGGTTTTCATAATTAATCTCAATTGTAGTCTTTTTTTGCTTCTTGTTTTGATGAATACTTTTTAAGGAAAGTGAATTATTCCTTCTTTTGATGTTTTGAAGGATTGGAGGCTTCGTGATTTCTTTTGTATTAGTAATTTCCTTTTTTACAGCATCATCTAAAATCTCTTTTATTATGGTTTTGGATTTTGACTTTACTACTAAATTTTCTTTTTTTAGTGGAGATAAAGAAGTGAAAAATGTGGCTGGTATTATGAAGTTAGCTGATTTTTTTTTTTCTCCATCGAAGGTGATAGAGGCAATTTGCATTAAGGTGAGCTCTACCAGAAGTCGTTGATTTTTACTAGATCTGTAATTTAAATCACATTGATTAGCTTTTTCAATAGATTTTATAAGAAAGGATATGGGTGCTTTAGAAGACTGTTCTAAGTACTTTTTTTTAGCACTATCACCAACTTCAAGAAGGCTAATCGTAGAATTATCTTTTGCAACTAATACATCTCTAAAATGAGAGGCTAATCCATTTATGAAATGATGGCCTTCAAAACCTTTAGATAGAATAGAGTTAAAGTAATTTAAAACCTCAGGAATTTTATTATTCAACAATAAATCTGTCATTGAAAAATAAGTATCGTAATCTAATACATTTAAGTTTTGAGTAACTGCTTCTCGAGTTAATTTATTTCCAGTAAAACTTATAACTCTATCAAAAATTGATAAAGCATCACGCATTGCACCATCAGCTTTTTGAGCAATAATATGAAGAGCATCATCGTCTGCAATTATACCCTCTTTTTCTGAGATTGATTTTAAAAATCTTTTAGTGTCTAAAACAGTAATGCGTTTAAAATCAAAAATTTGACAACGTGATAAAATTGTTGGAATAATTTTATGCTTTTCTGTAGTTGCTAAAATAAATATAGCATGGGCAGGTGGTTCCTCTAAAGTCTTTAAAAAAGCATTAAAAGCTGCTTGAGATAGCATATGTACCTCATCAATAATATATACTTTATAATTTCCAGTTTGAGGGGGTATTCTTACTTGTTCTGTTAAGTTTCTTATGTCATCAACTGAATTATTAGAAGCAGCATCTAATTCAAAAATATTAAAAGCAAAATCTTCTTCATTTGAAGTTGAATTTTGCTGATTAATTTTTTTTGCTAAAATTCTAGCACAGGAGGTCTTTCCAACTCCCCTTGGTCCAGTAAAAAGTAAAGCTTGGGCTAAATGATTATTTTTTATAGCGTTTTGAAGCGTGTTAGTAATAGTTTGTTGCCCAACAACATCCTCAAAATTTTGTGGTCTGTATTTACGTGCAGAAACTATAAAATGCTCCATATTTGTTTGCGTATCTTTGTCTAACAAATGTAAGAATCTACAATAGTAATTACAATATGCTTTCTCAACAAAACACTAAAGTTGTAAACAAATTGTAAGGATTTATTACTTTTGAATGTATCAATCAAATAAATTTAAATATGAAATTTAATAAGAATATTATTTTCACTTGTGTGTTAATTTTTTTAGCAGTCTCCTTTAGTTTTAAGGAATCATTTATTACACCTGATGTTGAAATTCAAGAGATTGGTCCAAATGATGAAGTAGCTTATTTCGCTAGTGGTTGTTTTTGGTGTGTAGAAGCTATTTTTGAAAGTATAGAAGGAGTAAGTGAAGCCATTTCAGGTTATGCTGGAGGGCACACAAAAAACCCAACATATCAAACAATTGGAACAGGTAAAACTGGGCATGCTGAGGCAGTTGCAGTCTATTATGATCCTCAAACAGTAAGCTTTAAAACATTAGTAGATGTATTTTTTGGTTCTCATGATCCAACCACTAAAAATGGACAACACCCAGATTATGGAAGTCAATACAGATCAATTGCCTTTTATAGTACCATAAAACAAAAAGAGATTATTGAAAATGCTATTAGCAAACTAAATAGAGAGGTTTATAATAATAAAATTGTTACTGAGGTAACCAAACATGTTATTTTTTACGAAGCTGAATCGTATCATCAAAATTATGAGAAACGCAATCCTTACAATAGTTATGTAAGAAATGTATCTATTCCAAGATTAAAACGTTTTAAGAAAAAATTCCCTAAACTTTTGAAAGAAAAAAAATAAATACCCTCAAGTTATATTTTATAGGCAATAAAAAAAAACGCTGTAATTACAGCGTTTTAAATCACTAACCCCTATAAATTTTTTCGTATAGGTCTTTGTAGTTTTCTTTTATTATTTCTCTTTTCATTTTCATTGTGGGTGTTAGATGGCCACCATCTATAGTCCACTCATTAGGTGTCAGTTCAAATTTCTTGATTTGTTCCCATTTTCCAAAATTCTTATTACATTGATCTACCTCTAACTGAATTCTATCAATGATAATCTTAGCACTTGCAATTTCTTCGCAAGAGGTCCCAATGTTATGACCTTTTCTTTCAATCCAATCTCTAATAAAAACAAAGTTTGGCTGTATTAAAGCTGCTGGCATTTTTTCATTTTCACCAATAACCATAACTTGTTCTATAAATAAAGATTGTTTTAAGTCTCCTTCTAGCAATGGTGGAACAATGTACTTACCTCCAGAGGTTTTAAACATTTCTTTTGTTCTACCTGTAATTTTTAAAAATCCATCAGAGTCTATTTCTCCTTTATCACCAGTGTGAAAATAACCGTCTTTAATTACCTCAGCTGTTTTTTCCGGATCTTTGTAATACCCTTGCATCACATTTGGTCCTTTTACTAAAATTTCACCATTATCAGCAATTTTCACTTCCACATTTTTTAAAATCCTACCTACAGTTCCAACTCTAAATCCACGAACACCATTTTGTTCCATAAAACTAACTGATGTTACTGGAGACGTTTCAGTTAACCCATATCCTTCCATAATTGGCATTCCAGCTGCTGTAAAAACTCTTGTTAATCTTTGCTGCAAGGCAGAAGCTCCTGAAACCATTAATTTAAGCTCTCCTCCTAAAGCAGCTTGCCATTTTGAGAAAATTAATTTTCGAGCCAAGCCTAATTGTTTTTCATACCACCAACCATTGGCTCCATAGGGTTCATATTTTAAACCAAGATCTACGGCCCAAAAAAACAATTTCTTTTTTATACCAGTTAATTCTTGACCTTTCAAAACAATACTGTCATATATTTTTTCATATAACCTTGGAACAGCTGTCAGAACATGAGGTTTAACTTCTTGAGCATTTTCAACTAATTTTTCAACCCCTTCAGCAAAATATATTTCCACACCACAGTATTGATATAAATAAAGTATCATACGTTCAAAAATATGACATACCGGTAGAAAACTAAGAGCTTTATCATTTCCTTTGGTTAACGGAACACTTTCTTCACTTGTTAAAACATTTGATACAATATTTCCGTGAGATAACATTACTCCTTTAGGTCTTCCTGTGGTTCCAGAGGTATAAATAAGTGTAGCTAAATCTTCACTATTTACTGCGTCTTTTCTAGCTTCAACATCACTTTGATTTGAAGTGTCTTTTCCTAGTTCTAAGAGTTCTTTCCAATTTTTCTCATCAGATATCTCATCAAAAGTATACACCTCCTTAAGTTTTGTGTTTCCTTTTATTTTATTGATCTTTTCTACAATAGATATATCTGACACAAAACAATAAATGGATTCAGAATGATTTAAAACATATTCATAATCTTCTTTGGATATGGTAGGATATATAGGTACATTTTGAGCACCGGTTTGAAGAATCCCTATATCTACAATATTCCATTCAGTTCTATTTGTAGAGGAAATTACAGCAATTTTATCATTTGTTTTTACTCCTAAACGGAGTAATGCTCTACTAATAGTATTTGCCTTAGCTATATACTCTTCACTTGAAGTTGATACCCATTTATTATCGTATTTAGTAACCAAAGCATTTTCTAGGTTATATTTATTAAGTGAATAGTAAGGGAAGTCAAATAATCTGCTTATTTCTGAAGACATAAAGTTATTTTTATTTTAGTGAAAGTTATGAAGCCAAATTACAAAAAACCATTAGATTTCACAATATGATATTTTAAGTCATTTAATATTAAAGATTATATATTTTATTGTATAAATCTTTATGTTTTTCTAAAATTACTTTTCTCTTCATTTTCATTGTTGGAGTTAAGTGGCCTGATGTAGCTGTCCATTCTTCATCTGTAATCTGAAACTCTTTTATTTGTTCCCAATTTCCAAAATTCTTATTGCAAACATCTATTTCTTTTTGAATTCTTTGCCTTAAATCTTTGTTTTCTTGGAAGTTGTCTATTTTGAGTCCATTTCTTTTTCCCCACTCTTTTGCATATTCAAAATTAATTTGAATAAGTGCAGCTGGCATTTTTTGTGCTTCACCAATAACCATAACTTGATCAATAAAACGAGATTTTTTTAATTCACTCTCTAGTACTGTTGGAGCAATATATTTTCCACCTGAAGTTTTAAAAATTTCTTTTTTTCTATCCGTTATTTTTAAAAACCCTTCAGAATCAATTTCTCCAATGTCTCCAGAGTGAAGATATCCATTTTTTATAGTTTCAGAGGTCAAATCATCTCTTTTATAATAGCCTTGCATAACACAATGTCCCTTCATTAATATTTCTCCATCATCAGCAATTTTTATTTCAATACCTTTAAGAGGTTTTCCAACAGTTCCAATTTTTAAACCATTGTTCCTTAAATCATTTAATGTAGCTCCAGGTGATGATTCAGTCATACCGTAGCCCTCATAAACAGGAATTCCAGCAGCTGTAAATACTCTTATTAAGCGTGGTTGAAGAGGAGCACTTCCGGAAATCATAAATTCTAAATTACTACCCAAAGCATCTTGCCATTTTCCAAAAATTAACTTTCTGGCAATACTGAGTTGAAAATGATACCATATTCCATTTTTGTTATAAGGTTCATATTGCTCTCCTAGTTTTAGTGCCCAAAAGAAAAGTTTTTTCTTTACTCCTGATAACTGACTTCCTTTATCTACAATTTTATCAAATATTTTTTCCAAAAGTCTTGGAACAACAGCCATCATATTGGGTTTAATTTCTCTTATATTATCACCTAACAGTTCTATGCTTTCTGCAAAGTAAATATTAATGCCCATCATTTGAGAATAATATCCAGAAACTCTCTCAAAGACATGACTGACAGGAAGGTAACTAATTGTTCTTTTTCCACAACCGTCTAGATCCAATCTATCTGCAGTGACTTTAATATTTTGAACAATGTTTTCATGAGATAACATTACCCCTTTAGGTGTTCCTGTAGTCCCCGAAGTATAAATTATGGTAGCAATATCTTGAGGACTTATATTATTTTTGATTTCATCAATTTTTTCTTGAAAATCTTCATTTTTTCCCAGCTTTAAAAAAGAGTTCCAACCAATTTTTGAGTTATCATCAAGACGATAAACCTCTTTAAGTTGAGTTTTATTTTTTACAGCCAACACCTTATTATAAATATCATCTCCAGCAATGAAGCAATATTTAGAATCTGAATGATTTAAAACGTATTCATAGTCTTTTTCAGATAATGTAGCATAAAGAGGAACATTTTGAGCACCAATTTGTAAAATTCCAATATCTAAAAAGTGCCATTTTGGATGGTTTACAGGAACTATAATTGCAATTTTATCATTTGGCTTAATTCCTAAGGTTAATAGAGAACAACTAACTTGATTGGCAATTGTAATAAATTCTTCACTAGAATAACTTATCCATTTGCCATTTTCTTTGTAAACTAACGCTTGTTTTTGTGGATAGTTGCAGTTTTGATATTCGATACAATCAAAAACTCTGGTTATTTTTTCCGTCATAATTATTTTATATGACCACAAGATAAAAAAAATAGGCTTCATTTCTGAAGCCTAGATAATTGATGTAAAAATTTTTACCCCTAAAAATGAAAAATCAATCGCTACAAATCTAAATAAAAAAAATATAAAACAAAGTATTATTTAAAAAAAATATAATAAAAGTTCACTATTTTTTATTTAACCATCGCCTAGCATTTACAAATGCTTCTATCCATGGAGAAACTTCATCTTTTCTGTCTTCAACATAATTTGCCCAATTCCATTGATATGTAGATCTTTCTATGTGTGGCATAGTAGCTAGATGTCTTCCTGTCTTATCACACATCATGGCTGTATTAAAATCAGAGCCGTTTGGATTGTGCGGGTAGGCTTCATAAGAATATTTGGCCACAATCTCATACTTATCCTCAGGGTAAGGGAACTTAAATTTACCTTCACCATGAGATATCCAGACGCCAAGTGTTGAGCCTGCTAAGCTAGACAACATCACAGAATTATTTTCTTGGATTTTTACTGATGTA
>CALKFR010000018.1 GCA_938084555.1 uncultured Flavobacteriaceae bacterium
AAAAGTTGACCAACCCGTAGGAATGGTAAAAATTGTAGTTGAAGGGAACTCATTACGCAATTGGTTGATCATTGTTTGATTGACAAGTACATTTACAAAGTAATCGTAGAGTTCCTCTATAGTTTCATATCCAAATTCTTCTGCTCTTTCATCCCAAGAGGCAGGATAATCTATTACCGGTATGGCTATAAAAATCTTAATATTTGGATTGTTTTGTAATGCATAATTTATCCATTCACGTTGGCCCTCAAACGGATCAACTACATTATCAAAATCATAGCCAGAAGTCATCCCAAAATAGTCTAGATTACCTTGGTCTAATGTGGCTTTAATTTCTTGATGAGCTGTGCTGTTTGAGTCGTTCCAAAAATTAATAGGTCTTCCATTGTCTCCACCCCTAAAAACAAGTGTTGCATTATGTTCCTCAAAACCAGCATCTAAAGCTAACTCATTAAGATTGTTTGCATAGGGTTTGAAAAAACTGTTCCCAATAAGTAACATATTGTACCCTTGAGTTTCTTGTGGAAGTGTAATTTCATCATCGTTATTACATGATGATAACATAAAAGTTAAAGCAATCAGGAGTAGGGGTAAATTTTTCATTTTTCTATTGTTTTTATTCTTTGACTCTATAAAATCAAAATAGTTTAATTTATATATTTTTTTATAGCTTTTTCTAGAATGGGTTCCATAATTAAATATCCATTTTTATTGGGGTGAATACCATCCTCACCAAGTTCTTTTTTAAGTCCATGGGAGTCATTTACCATAGCCGAATAATAATCTACATACGCTAATTTATTTTCATATGAGTATGATTGTAATAGTGCATTGAGTTTTCTAACTTTTTCTGCGGGCTTAATGCTTTGGCGCCAAGGAAAACGGTTAGCAGGAAGTACAGAACATATAATAACGTTAATCTGATTTGCTTGTGCCAATTCTGCCATTGATATAATATTATTAGCAATCATTTCAATGGTTGAGGGGCCTGTATTTTCAGCAATATCATTTATTCCTGCCAACAGCACTACAGTTGATGGTTTTAAATGAATAACATCTTGTCTAAATCGTAATAACATTTGAGGAGTTGTTTGCCCACTAATACCTCTATTTACGTAGGGTTTATTTACAAAAAATTCAGGTCGAATACTTAACCAACCCTCTGTAATTGAATTCCCCATGAATACCACGCGATGTTCATGGGCACTTGGTGGCATTAATTCAGAATTTTCTTGTTGAAAACGCTTTAAATTGGCCCAATCTTGACCATATGATAATCTAGTAAAAAGCATTAGGAAAAATATGTTTATTATGATTTTGAATACTTTCATAATTTAATTAGTTCATCAATTTTAGAAAAATTCAATTCACAATTGAGTTGTAGATTTTTAAACTAATGTAGTAAATTTTTAATATTCGTAAATAACCTGCTCATTCCAACCGTAAATATTTAATGGTAATAAATCTTGTCCCTCTAATTGCAAAGGTATTAGGTTAAATGAAACCGTTTTAATAAAATTGGCTTCACAGAGTTCTTCGTTTATTAATTCCATTTTTAAAGCTCTTTGATATGGGAAAGTTGTATAAAAAGAATCTACACTAAATAAATGTTCCTTCCATAATTCTGTTCCACAGCCACTAGAACCAAAAGTAATTTCTATACAATCTTCGTTAATTTCAACTTTAGTTATTACATAATTTGAGTAAGAAACTGCACTAAAGTCTTCAGAAGAAATAATCTCAGATGAGACATTACATTTATTTTTAATAGTAGGCTCATCATTTGAATTACAACCAAAAACAAATAAAAAGATAAAAAAAACACCTATTCTTTTCATGCTAGAATTTAATTTGATTTTAGAACTTTATGAAATTGATTACCCACTTTTAAAAAGTAAATATTTGAGGGTAAATGAGATATGTCAATTTCATCGTTACTTGATGTAATTGTTCCAGTCATTAATTGCTTTCCTAGAGGAGAAAACAATTTATAATCAACTTGGTTAGAAAAATTCAATGACAAATTAATTTTAGATTGGGTCGGGTTTGGATAGATAGTCACTTGGTTATTTTCAAAGTCATCAGTTGATAACAGTCCATTGATATCATATCTTGAAAAGAACAACCAGATTTCCATAGAGGCATCAATATCTTGGTTTGTTCCCCCTGTATTAATTACAGATCCTGGCCATGTATGACCTCCTCCAATAACTTTCATATGCTCAGTAGTAATTCCATTATCACCATCTTCATAAACACTATGTTCTATTGTACTTCCATCAGAAGGGTCTATATCTGGAAGTGTTGTAGTTGTTGGAGTTGATTCACAATTGTTATGATCTACCCAGTAAGAAATTATATCTGCTATGGGTATTGACAATGTATTTCCATTATAAAGAACAACATCATCCTCAGTACCATGAATTTGCAATGCGGGTACGGGGCGTTGAGCATTACAATTATCAACAGAATCTTGGGTCATAGCACCAGTTACAGAGGCCACAGCTGCAATTTTTTCACTCAATTGACAGGCTAATAAAAAACTCATAAAACCACCATTAGACATTCCTGTTGCATAAACTCTATCTAAATCTATGGCATATGAAGCTGCCAATTCATCGATTAAAGCTTCGGTAAAACCAACATCGTCGATGGTACTTGAAATCCCAGGAAACCCAACGTTCCAGAATTGATTTCCAATAACTGTAGTTCCTTCAGGATGTACTAAAAGAAATCCTTCTGTATCTGCAATATCACGAAAATCACCGTAAAACATTTGTTGTGTTGCATTACTCCCAAATCCATGAAAATTAAGGACTAAAGGTACATCTGAACTGCCATCATATAACTCTGGAATGTATAATATATAATCTCGCTGAATTCCGTCATGTGTAATTGATGCATTAATGGTTTGTTGTGCAAAACCATAAAAAGTAGATCCCACAAGAAGAAGTAATATCGTTATCTTTTTCATATTTAAGTTTTATATATTCCGTTATTTCACTAAAATACAAAGTTACTATTAGATAGTCTTTATATATGTATTTATTAATTATAGAGAACTTGTTTTTTTATGATTATGGGCGAATAAAATCAATTACTTATAGCCAATGTTATAATACGTTTTAATCAGATATTGTTATGATTTCAAATTTCCATCCTTTTTCTGTTTTATGATTTTTATTAAAATTTGGTGAGTTTGATCCAATGTAAATCATTACAGCTGCTGGAATAGTCAGCAAAAAACCTGATGAATCGACTAAAGCCCCAATTATAATGCTAAATCCAGCTGTTATAGCCCCATAGTATAACAGAAATCCAGATGTTAGGATGGATGATAAAAGTGGATTACGTTTTAATTCTTCAATATCAGTTAAATTAATAGGAACATTATCAATTATAATGGTGCTATTATTTTCTACTTTAAATCTACCTTTAATTTTTCTTCCATCAGAAGTTATTAGTTTTATTCTCTTATTTTCTTTAATGATTTTTTCTTTGTTGGTATTTAAGTTTATGATTTTTAAAGCATTATTTTGCGACATAGCCACGTTTATAAAGAATAATCCAATAGTAAGTAATAATAATTTTTTCATAAATAGTTGTTTTAAAAGGTGTAAATATATTAAAATGGTTGTGTAAAATTTGATACTGGGGTATCTACTATGATTAGTGAGGGATTTAAAAGTGAATAACTTTCGATTAAGCATTTAGCCAAAACTTTTGTTCTCGTTAATCTAAAAAAGACATACAAAATCTGTCTTTATTTTTAAGATAAATAATAGTTATAAATATCAAGAATTTTCTAATTTATTTCAATCCCTACAAATAGTGAAATTTATAGTTCCCTATATTTTGGGATGTGTTGTGACAAAAAGCTAGTTTAAATGCTTACGCACTTCACTACGAAGGAAGAGTAAAGTAACAAGTGTGGCTAAAACATCAGCTATTGGAAAAGAATACCAAACCCCATTTAAACCAAAGAATTTCGGCAACAGATACACTAAGGGAATTAAAAATATTCCTTGTTTTAGTAACGTTAGCAAGAGGGCAGGTAGGGCTTTACCCGCTGCCTGAAAGTAAGCAGAACCAATAAGCTGTGCTGTAATTACAGGAGAGGCTAAAAAAACATACAATAGTGCATTAGGCGTTTCTTTAATTAATGCTGCATCTGAGGTAAAAAGCCTGGCAATAGTCTCTGGAAAACAAATAATTCCTATAAAGATCAAGGTAGCTACAGTACTTCCGTATAGGATAGCCATCTTAATGGTTTCTTTAACTCTTTCATTATTTTGTGCGCCATAGTTAAATCCTGCAATGGGTAAAAATCCTTGAGTTACCCCTAAAACAGGAAACAAAGCAAACATCATTACTCTATTAATAATGCCATATACAGCAATAGCATTTTCTCCTCCATAGGTAAATAGAGTAGTGTTTAAGACAATCATTAATACACTAATAGTTCCCTGCCTTGCAATAGTAACACCTCCCAATTGAACAATTTCTTTAACAATAGTAAGGTTTAAAATAAAATTATGTGGCTTTATACTCAATTCACTTTTAGAGGAAAGAAAGAATCCAAAAATAAAAAGACCACAAGCAGCATAGGAAATGGAGGTCGCTAAACCAGCACCAAACATGCCTAGATCTAAAAATTTAATAAATATAAGATCTAATAGAATATTTGAAATTGCAGGTATGATCATTGCATACATGGCAAATTTAGGTTTTCCTTCTGCTCTAATCACAGGGTTACCCATCATGGCAAATGCTAAAAAAGGAACACCATACAATACCACATTAAAATAGCTTGTTGCGGGTACTAAAATTGCCCCATTAGCACCAAACAATAGTAAGAGAGGCTCGTAAAAAAGAATACCAATAAGCACAAATAAAACAGACAATACTAAAGTTAAGAAAATTTGATTTCCAAAAGTTAAGTAAGCCTTGTCTATATTTTTAGCGCCTAATGCTCTAGAAATAATGGAACTTCCTCCAATACCAATTCCCATGCCTATAGATGATATTAAAAAAACAATAGGTAATACTACAGTAATTGCTGCAATGGCCATAGAACCAATCCATTGTCCAACAAAAATGGTATCTACAATCATATTTAAAGACATCACTAATATGCCAATAGAGGCTGGGATGGCTTGTTTAATAAGAAGTGTACTTATTTTTTGGGTTCCTAAGGTGTTGGCAGTATCTGTCATATAAGAGTTGCAAATATCTACATATTAAAACAGCTTATTTTAGGCAAAAAAATATTTAGGGTTTAATTAACATTTCCGTAAAATTTTCTGTTAAGTTTGTTGCATGACTGTTTTTGAAACAAAATACATAGTTAAACCGGCTCACATAGACGAGCTTCATCATGTAAATAATGTAGTGTATCTCCAATGGATTCAAGACATAGCAAATTTACATTGGACACAATTAAAAAAAGGGGTAGACACTTCTGCTTATGTTTGGGTAGTGATTAGACATGAAATAGATTATGTTGGTCAAGCGCTATTAGGAGATACTATTACTGCTAAAACATGGGTAGGAAAAACAGGTGGAATACGATCTATTCGTTATGTAGAATTTTACAAAAACAACAAGCCTATTGTAAAAGCCCAAACTACCTTTTGTTTGGTAAATGCAAAAACCTTTAAACCTACTCGAATAACTGATCAAATTTTAATGATGTTAGCCCCTAAATAACTGTACCTTTGCTTTTCTGAAATTTAAGTTAATTATGAGCACATTTGCTAGTTTAGGCGTAAAAATACCATTCATACAATCCATTAAAGAATTAGGGATAAATACCCCTTCTGAAATTCAAGAAAAAACCATCCCAATTTTATTAGACAAAAGAACAGACTTTGTTGGGCTGGCTCAAACAGGAACTGGTAAAACAGCTGCTTTTGGTTTGCCAATTGTTCAGCAGATAAATTCAAAAAATACTGCTGTTCAGGCGTTAATATTATCACCTACAAGAGAGTTAGTACAACAAATTAAAAAACAACTTTTTAAATACACCAAGTATTATGAAGAAAAGGTGTTTGTAGAAGCCGTTTATGGTGGAGAAAAAATAGAGAAACAAATACATAATTTACAGAGAACTACTCATATAATTGTGGCTACTCCAGGAAGATTAATAGATTTAATAGAGCGCGGAGAGGTTCATTTAAAAGAAATTACAACGCTAGTGTTAGATGAGGCCGACGAAATGTTAAGCATGGGGTTTAAACAAGATTTAAATAGAATTTTAAAATATACTTCAGGTCAAAGAAATACTTGGTTATTTTCTGCAACCATGCCAGAAGAAATTCAAAGAATTATAAAAACGTATATGGATGCCAATGCACCTCGTGTAGCAATAAATAGAAATGCTACAGTAAATTCTAATATTAGCCATCAATTTGTTAAAACTTCTATCAAAGAAAAAACAAATACCATTATTCGTTTTTTAGAATCTAAAGAGCACTCCCGTGGAATTATTTTTTGTAGAACTAAAGCAGGTACTCAAAATTTAAACAAACTCCTCCAAGAAGAAGGTTTTTCTATTGGTGCCTTAGAAGGAGACATGCAACAAAAAGAGCGCGACAAAGTAATGCGTGCATTTAAGAACGAAAGTTTACAATATTTAATCTCTACAGATGTTTCTGCTAGAGGAATAGATATAAGAGATTTAGGATTTGTAATTCACCATCAATTACCAGATCAATTAGACTATTACACACATAGAAGTGGTCGAACTGCAAGAGCAGGTAAAAAGGGAATTTCAATAGCTTTAATTCTTCCAAATGAACTTCAGCGAATTCATGAAATAGAAAAAGAATTGAATATTAAATTTACAGAAACTAACTTCTAGTTAAGACAACCACCTATGCTCAGTTGCTTTTTTTGAATACCAGATTAAATAGCCTCCAATAGCAATAATCATGAGCGGCATGAGCAGACCTAGTGGGCCGTAATTATCTGTATTTTCATCTAATAGCAGACCATAAGTCATCTGAGTAACAATTCCTAAAAATGATAGAATAAAGAAAGTTGAAGCAATTTTTTTTCTAAACAATAATAGAAAAGCACCTGAGCTTCCAGAAAACACTGCAATAGCAAATGCGGCTGTTACCCATGCAGGAACATCTTGATAAATAGCTTGTTGTTCTTTGGGCAAAGTGGCCAATATCTCATCGGTCATAAATGCTTGAGTTAAATAATTAAATACTCCCATTAGATTCCAAAAAAGTGCCATAGAACTAATAATCCAAAATAGATTACTAGGTTTTCTTAAGTAACTCACCATGATGTTAAAGTTTTAATAAATTCTTCTTTAAAATTAGACAAAAAATAATAAATCAAGTTATGACATCTTAAAAATGGTATTTTTGTTGCCTTAATAGTTAATTATACCTCAATGACTTTTAAATCAAAATACATAACCTTGTTTGTTCTTTTTCTGGTTATTTCAAGCTTTTCGTTGGCTCAAGTAAAAACTAGCATTAGAGGGAGTGTTGTAGATGAGAAAGGAGCTCCAATATTTGCAGCATCACTATATTTAAACAATAATCAAGGAACCTTTTCTGAAGAAGATGGGACTTTTCAAATTTCAAATGTTGTTCCTGGTTCGTACAATTTAACGGCTAGTTTTTTAGGATATGACTCACAGACTAAATTTAATATTATTGTTAAATCTAAAGGAAATAGAGCATTTAATTTTATTTTAATTGAAGCCTCAGAGTCTTTGGAAGAAGTAGTTATTTCTAATAAAAACAAAATTAGTAGACCTAAAGAAACGCCTTTGTCTACTCAATCATTATCTGCAGTAGAAATAGCTACCTATCCAGGAGGAAATAATGATGTGGTTCAAGTAGCCCAATCATTACCTGGAGTTTCTCCTTCTGTTGGAGGTTTTAGAAATGATCTAATTATCCGTGGTGGTGCACCTAATGAGACAGTGTATTATTTAGATGGGGTAGAGGTACCAAATATCAACCACTTTGCCACACAAGGAAGTGCTGGAGGACCTGTAGGACTATTAAATGTATCTTTTATAAATGATGTAACCTTATCTACATCAGCATTTGGTGCTCAATATGATAATCCTTTATCTGGTGTGCTTCAATTTAAACAACGTGATGGAAATAAAGAGCGTTTTAATACAAACATAAGGGTGAGTGCAACTGATGCAGCCTTTACTTTTGAGGGTCCGTTATTTAAGAGCAATAAAAAAGCAAGCAATACGAGCTTTTTACTTTCTGTAAGAAGGAGCTATTTACAAGCTTTATTCAAATTGATTGGCTTACCTATTAGACCAGATTACTGGGATTATCAATATAAACTAACACATAAGATAGATGAATATAACAACTTGTATTTCATTGGTTTAGGATCTATAGATGATTTTAGTGTTGAGGCACCTGATGACTACGATGAAGAGGCTCAAGCTGTTTTAGAACAAGCACCATTTATAAAACAAAAAACAAACTCAATAGGGGTTACATGGAGGAAAAGGTTTAAAGACGGTTCTGGTTACATGGAAACTACTTTGAGTAATAATCGATTAGAAAATATATTTACGAGCTACTTAGATCCAGAAAATGAAACAGGGATTATTTTTAGAAACGATGCCGTAGAATCTGAGACAAAACTTAGATATCAGCTTACCAAATTTATAAATAATTGGAAAATTACTGGTGGTTTTAATACCCAACATTCTTTCTATAAGAATAATACCACCAATACTACCGATGAAATTTTTTATACTACAGAGATAGACTTTATTAAATATGGTCTATTTGCAAATGCTACACGCTCACTTTTAAATGATAAATTAGATGTTTCTATTGGATTTAGAATGGATGATGACAGTTTTACAACCTCTAATAACTTGATTTCAAATTTTTCGCCAAGACTTTCTTTGTCTTATGAGTTTCAGGAAAACTGGCGTATTAGTGCTACTGCAGGACGTTACTTTAAAATTACTCCATATACAATTTTAGGGTTTAGAGATCCAACAGGAAATCTTACAAACCAAGACAGTGATTATACTCAAAGTGATCATTATGTAATAGGGGTGCAACATTATTTAAATCCAGCTGCAAGTATATCTTTAGAAGGTTTTTATAAACGATATTCAGACTATCCAGTATCTGTATTAGATCAAGTTTCTTTAGCCAATAAAGGAGCAGATTTTGAAGTGTTAGGAAATGAAGATGTTGAAACTGTAGGAAAGGGTAGAAGTTATGGTCTAGAATTTCAATACCAACAAAAACTCTTAAATAACTTTTATAGTATTTTCTCTTACACCTATTTCTTTAGCGAATTTACAGGTTTTGAAACGAACACATATATACCTTCTGTATGGGATAGTAGACATTTGGTTTCTTTTGTTGGAGGATATAAATTAAAAAGGAATTGGGAAATTAGTTCTAGATATCGATTTGCAGGAACAACACCCTACGTTCCAACTAATCTTGAAGCAACATTAGTTTCCTATCCAGAAATAATATTAGATTACTCACGTTTAGGAGAAGAAAAATTAGAAACGTTTAGTCAATTAGACATTCGAGTAGATAAAAAGTGGAATTATAATCAATTTAGTTTGAACATTTTTTTTGAAGTTCAAAATGTTCTTGGCCAAAGTATCCCTAGACCAAATGAATATGGGTTATCAAGAGATATGAATGGTAATTTAATTACTCCTCTTAGCCTATCGCAAATTAACCAAGATACAAGTACATCTATACCCAGTATTGGTATTGTGGTAGATTTTTAAATAGTTGAAATTATTTGATAATTTTTTTCTGAAAGATTAAAGAATTAGTATCTGAAACCCCTTTAATAATATACACTCCCTGAGCTAAGTGCTCTAAATTTAAATCTAATATTCCCATATGATTACTTGAATTGGAAGTTAAAATTAGCTTTCCTGTAAGTGAATACAATTCTAGTGTAATAGCCTCTAAAAATTGTGTTTTGATATGAAGTGTATTTTGAACCGGAATTGGATATACCTCTGTATTTAGTTTATTTGTAGTTACTAATGAATTACTCAATGTTCCAGAAAAATATTGTTGTGCCAAATCAAATGATTCTTCACCAATTTTTTCTCCTATAATTCGCCCCTTGATATCATCTATTGGAGGATGAATTCCACCCCAAATTCTAGACAGACTTGTTTGGTCTGAAGCATCTTGATAGGTTGCCCATTCTAATGTAAAGGATTCAGAAGGGCCTTCTTCAAAAACTAAAAAATCGTTTTCAATAATATCAAAAGAACCAAGTCCACCAGGGAAAAATTTACTACCAGTAATTTTGGTCAAAGATGTTGCTGCTGCTCTAGAAAAAGTTGAATGACCCGAAAGATATCCTGCAAATGGAGGAGTAACAAATGTAGGTCTTTGATAAGGCCACCAATGAGTTCCTAATATCCAATCTACACCGGCTACATCTGTATCTGGATTATCTATGTAATCTGGGCCTTTCCAAGATTTAACTTTAATTTCACCAACATTAACATCGTTTTCTCCAGCCAATACATCTCCAGTAGTAATCACTTCAATTAAATCTGGAATTAAGGGAAGCCCATGAGGGTGAAAACTAGGTAATGTATTATCTGAACTTTGACCTCTTGATGCCATATAGCGAATAGCTGATATGGGTCTAATATAATCATAATACCCTTTAATTCCCCATGTATTTACTGCAGAATCGTGCATTGCACCACCCAATACTAAGTACGATTTTATATCCCATTCTAAATTACCTAAAATAGCTCCTTGTCCACCAAATTTTTTAACGGTTTGGGGATGGTCACTCACATAGTTTAAAATTGTAAACCAATGCCCAGGAGGGGTTTCAGAGTCTGGTCCGTCTGCCCAAAACTCAGCTAAAACTCGAGCATAGTCTGATTTTTTTACCATTTGAGGGGTATATGGCATTCCGGTAATAGGGTTTAAATCATGACCACTACCCACAGACCCTCCATCTGAAAAATTATAGAAATTTTGATACTCTTCAAATGTAGATGGAAAAGAGGATATGTCTGTATTACCTATGGATGCGGGAGATATATCTATTAAACTATTATCTGTTGGATCCAAATGTGCAGACCATGCAATTACTAAAGCAAAATTCCATTTGTAGGGATCTTCAATTCCATCAGTTGATGAGTTTTGGATAAAATATGGTGCTCCAGGATTATTATAAATATAACTTTCAAAACCATCATTTAAAATTGTTAAATCCTCTGATTTTAATGAAAAAGGAGTCACTTTTCCCCATTCTGGACTTAAAAAACTTGGAGTATCTAAAGGATAAACATTTCCGCTTTGATCAATAAATACATCAAAAGCTAAAGGTTGCCATCTATTTGGGTTTATTCCAGAGTTATCTTCATATAAATCTAATACTAAGGCATCATTAGATGACGAGTAATAAAGATTTTCATAATCATTTTGTTCATTGGAGCCATCTTGCAAACCAAAACTTATCATTTCCTGGGCCAGATAATTACCCAGAGCAGCGTAGGAGTTTGAACTATAGTCTACAGAAATTGAAGCTGGATCATATCCGTAAGATTCAAATAAATTGGTGAAACTATCTAAAGAACTTGCTGCATTAGGAGAATTCATAAATCTATGTACAAGTAAACGATACATTGCATAACTAATTATTTCATGAATAGCTTCGTTTGAATTTGCTGGAGTTGAAATACCATTGAAATTACAGGTATACTCTCCAAAAGTTTTACCAAGAAATATGGTTTCTGCATTATCGTTAAATAGGGCCCAAGCATCATACATTAAAATGGAACTATGAAATAAATTCCTGGCATGTATTGTTGGTCTAGCAAAATCATTTCTTATCGCCTCTAGAAGTTCATCATTCCATTCTCTTGCAACAGAATTTTGAGCCTTAGATGAAGTAAGATTAATTAGTAAAAGCAATAAAAAAATTATGATCTGCCTCAATGGATAATATTTATTTCCAAAAATAAAATAATAAACACAATATTATCTTAATTATTTTTTAAATATAGATGCATTGTGTAAGATTATATTATTTAATGTTATTAGGAGTAAAACTGTGAGTACCTTTGCAAAAAAAATTTATATTTTATGGCTAAACAATTTTCTGATTTAGGAATTAATAATCAACTTCAAGCCCGATTAAAAGATATTGACATTACTAAACCTACTGAGGTTCAAAAGAAAGTAATTCCATTTATTCTTCAAAGAAAAAAAGATTTAGTTGCATTGGCTAAAACAGGAACTGGTAAAACTGCAGCCTTTGGTTTACCTTTATTACAATTAATTACACCTGAACATAACACTATTCAGTCCATTATATTGGTACCTACTAGAGAGCTTGGAAAGCAAATACAATCAAATTTATCTTTATTTGCATCATACAAGCCTGAAATCTCTGTTATTGGTATTTTTGGGGGTGCTACAATTAAATCTCAAGAAGAGGCCTTAAAAAGAACTACACATATAGTGGTTGCAACTCCCGGGCGTTTAATAGATTTAATAGAACGTAAAGCAATAGATATTACGAATACTTCCTATTTAGTTTTGGATGAAGTTGATGAAATGATGGGTGCATTACATTTAGAAGTAGAATCCATACTTAAAGAAATTCCCAAGACTTCAAGAATTTTAATGTTTACAGCAACCATGCCTGGAACAATTAAACAATTGGTTCAAAATTATCTTTCAAAAAATGTAGTAACCATTGAAACTGATATGGTATCGGTTGGTCATCAAGGAATACTTCATCAATATACAGTTGTAGAACCCATTGAAAAACTAGATATTTTACTTCATTTTTTATTTACCAGAGATGACCAACAAGGAATTATATTTTGTAAAACCAAAGCTGCTGTAAATAAATTAGGTAAAAACTTAGCTAAAAATAAATTTCCATCAGGCACCATACATGGAAGTTTAACACAAGGAATTAGAGATCGAGTAATGGGGCAGTTTAGAGAAGGACATATTAAGGTTTTAGTTGCTACAGATTTAGCTGCTAGGGGTATAGATGTAAAAAATCTTTCCTATGTCATTAATTATCATTTACCAGACACGTATGAAGCTTATGTTCATAGAACTGGAAGAACTGCAAGAGCTGGAGCAAATGGACTTTCATTAACTATTTTACAAAAAGAAGAGATTGAAGATATTACAGGTTTTGAAAATGAATTAGGAATTAAATTTAAAGAACTTAAAAAAGCAGACTCCGGAAGTATTGAAGAAAATAACACTTTATTATGGGCTAGAAAAATATTTAAGACTAAACCAAACAGAACAGTTTCTGATGAATTTAAATCAAAAATAAAAACAATTTTTCATCATTTAACTAAAGAAGAATTAGTAGAAAAAGTATTGGCTAACCATTTACATCATTTAGCACAAACAAATAAAGGTAAGCTCAACAAATAAATATTTTTTTTTAATTAAAGTAAATAGATATCTTTGAAAGATAATTAATAATACATTTTAGGTAAGGAATGGCGAAATCTCAACAAACATTTAATAAAAGTGAAAAGGAAAAAAAGCGTTTAAAAAAACGTGAAGATAAGCGTAAGAAGATGGAAGCTCGTAGAGCAGAAATAAAAGAAAATGGGAGCAAAGGAATTGAGTTTGCTTATGTTGATCATAATGGGCAACTTACTGATACTCCTCCAGATCCGTCTCTAAAGGTAAAGATTAAAGCTAAGAATATAGAAATTAGTGTTCCTAAAATGACAGATGCAGATAAGGTTGATCCTGTTAGAAATGGTAAGGTTTCATTTTTTGATTCTTCTAAAGGTTTTGGATTCATAATCGATACAGAAAACCAAGAAAAATACTTTACTCATGTTAGTGGTATCATAGACGAAATCTCTGAGAATGATAAAGTTACTTTCGAGTTAGAAAAAGGTATGAAAGGTATGAACGCAGTTAAAGTCACTTTAAAAAAATAATTTTATTTAAAACATTATAAGGCTGTAAATAATTTATTTACAGCCTTTTTTTTGTGAAAAATTTATATTTTTTTAACTTCACTAAATTAAACCCTAGACATGAAAAAAAATTACCTAATACTATTCTTACTAATTAGTTTAATGAGTTGTAAGAATGAATTTTTCAAAACCAATTTAGAATCAATACTATATTATAATGGAGACATTATTACCATGCGAGGTAATTCTCCAGAATATAAAGAAGCCCTTATTGTAAAAGGTAAAAACATTAAGTTTTTGGGGTCTAAAGAAGAAGCAATGAAAATTGCTGACAACAATTTTAAAATGATTGACCTAAAAGGGAATACACTTTTACCAGGTTTTATTGATGGTCATGCACATTTTGCATCTTTTTCTGCTCAGGCCATAGGCGCAAAAATATTGCCACCACCAGATGCAGGTGCTAAAGATATTCCATCACTTATTGAAATTTTAAAAATATGGAATACACCTGAAAATAGAGCCTTAACAGGCTGGATTTTTGGTATGGGGTTTGATGATTCTGTTTTAGATGAGAAAAGATTTCCTACCAAGCATGATTTAGACCAAGTATCCAAAAAGTATCCAATTATGATTGTTCATATTTCAGGTCATTTTGCTGTTGTAAATTCTAAAGGATTGGAATTGTTAAAGATTAACTCAACCACTAAAAATCCTGAGGGAGGTATTATTAGGAGAGAGAATAACAATGAGCCAAATGGAGTTCTAGAAGAATTGGCGGCGATACCCTACATGCTTAAAGTTTTAAATCCAACTTCAAAAGAGGCAGCGGAACATTTTTTTGAAGCAGGTCAAAAAATGGCATTATCTTATGGCTATACAACTGCTCAAGAGGGAAGAGCTATGGAAAATCATGAATTATTGGTTGCCGCTTCCCTGGCTGGTAAACTAAAGTTAGATGTGGTGAGTTATGTAGATTATTTATTTGTAGATAAATTGATGAATTCTAAATGGAATTCACTCAATTATGATAATCATTATAGAATTGGAGGGGTAAAATTAACATTAGATGGTTCTCCACAAGGAAGAACTGCTTGGAGAACACTTCCATATTTAATACCTCCAGAGGGTGCTAAAAAGGGATATCTTGGGTATCCTGCTATTCCTAAAGATAGTTCAGTAATGGCAATTTATGATAAAGCCTTTAAAAATAATTGGCAAATTCATACTCATGCCAATGGAGATGCAGCCATGGATCAAATGATTAGAACTATGAAACCCGTGGCAGCTAAATATGGAAATAACAATCGAAGAAATGTACTTATTCATGGGCAATACATTAGAGAAGATCAATTAGATTCATTTAAAGATTTAGACGTTATCGCTTCACTATTTCCGTTACATACATTTTATTGGGGAGATTGGCACAAAGAAATCATAGGAGACAGTCTTGGTAATACGATAAGTCCTACTAGAACAGCGTTAAATAAAGGATTGAAAATTACTATTCATACAGATGCACCTGTAGCTTTACCTAATTTAATGCGAATGGTAGGTATCTCAGTAGATAGAAAATCTCGTTCTGGTAAAATTATTGGTGGAAAAGAAAGATTGACTCCATACGAAGCGCTTCAAGCCATAACGAGTTGGTCTGCATACCAACATTTTGAAGAGCATCAAAAAGGAACTTTAGAAGTTGGAAAGTTAGCAGATATGATAATTTTAGACAAAAACCCGTTGAAAGTATCTCCCTCTGAAATTAAAGAAATAAAGGTTTTAGAAACCATTAAAGAAGGACTTACAGTATACAATAGACAATAAAAAAATAGCCTATTTTAATAATGTAACTTGTTTTTTTTCATAGCTCTACGGTAATTTAAAGCCACTGTATCAAATTTTAAATGAAGTTCCTCAGATAAATCAAAAGGAACTTGTATAGGTCTTTGAGATTCAACAATACGCTTGTCTTGATCAAAAATCACTTTTTCAAATTCTTGTAATATAGTGTCTGATTCCTCAAAATTATAATTTCTTCCTATGATACAAAATCCTCTGCATGAATTCTTTGAGATAGGCTGTGAGGTGAAAAAATATACCATCCCTTTATCTCCACCCCATCCTAAACGAAGAACAATGGTGTAAGGCAGATGAAGTTCGTAAACACTTTTTCGTTCTGGTTTAACAATTGTATCATTTGCGAAAATAGGAAAGTCATCACTGTTTTTTGCTTCTGGCCTTACTATAGAGTAGTGTAAAACCGATTTTTTTATAGTAACCTGACAATCTGGGACCTCAGGTCTATTAGGATCGCCTAATAGTCCTGGATGAACCCATGGAAAATGCCCAAAGTCTGTAAAATTCTCTACTTGTCTGGAGCTATCACATTTCCAATTAAATGGACCTGTGTTTACTAATTTCCATTCACCACTTTCAAATTCAGGAATGTCTGGTAAATCAAATTCGGGATCTTCAAGAGCTACCCAAATGATTCCAAACTTTTCTTGGCAGTGGTATCTTGGTGTTTTTGCTTTTGATGGTATCTCAATTTCTTTTGCCTGAGGTATTAATACACAAGCCCCGTATTTGTTATATTGCCATGCATGATAGGGGCATACAAGGCAATCCTTCTCGATCCAACCTAATGATAAGGCTGTTCCTCTATGAATACATAAATCTCGCATGGCATAAGGGGCACCATCTGAGGTTCTCCATAGTACTACAGGTTCATCTAATAAAATAGTTCCAAAAGGTTTATCAGATGTAATTTCATAACTATAGCCTACAGGGTGCCAACATGCATATAATTTTAAAGGAAAAGATTTTGATGTAGAATTCATATGTAAATATAATTATTAGCAAACAACTTTTAGTAATTAAAATAACATTGTGCATTTATTAAATTAAAAACGAATATGAATTTTATTTTTTTATATATTGTAGTTCAAAAGATATGTAAAGATGAGAAAACTAACTACAGTACTACTAATGCTTATTTGTTTTTTTTTAGCTGATTTTAATTTGTTAGCTCAAAAATCAAATAACAATTTATTTGGAGGATTAAAATTTAGAAATATTGGTCCAGCAATGACCTCAGGAAGAATTGCTGATATAGCTATTCATCCAGACAATGAAAATGTTTGGTATGTAGCTGTGGGTTCTGGAGGTGTTTGGAAAACTAAAAATTCAGGTACTACTTGGAAAGCTATTTTTGAGAATCAAAAAGTATATTCTACGGGTTGTATAACCATAGATCCAAATAATCCAAGTACTGTTTGGCTGGGTACTGGAGAAAATGTAGGTGGTAGACATGCCGGATTTGGCGATGGTATTTATGTTAGCCATAATGATGGTAAGTCCTGGAAAAACATGGGGCTTGAAAATTCTGAACATTTATCAAAAATTATAGTTCATCCTGAGAATTCAGATATTATTTGGGTAGCTTCACAAGGACCTTTATGGAGTAAAGGAGGAGACAGAGGAGTATATAAGTCTATTAATGGTGGTAAAACGTGGAAACGAACTCTTGGAGATTCTGAATGGGTTGGAGCTACAGATTTACTTATAGACTCATCAAACCCAGATATCTTGTATGCAGCAACATGGCAAAGACATAGAACTGTAGCTGGTTATCTAGGTGGAGGCCCAGGATCTGGTTTACACAAAAGTACTGACGGTGGTGAAACTTGGAAAGCATTAAAAAATGGAATTCCAAATTCCAATTTGGGTAAAATAGGGTTGGCCATGTCTCCTTTTAATTCTAAAGTTATTTATGCAGCCATAGAGCTAGACAGAACTAAAGGAGGTTTTTTTATGTCTTCTAATGGGGGTCAAACATGGGTTAAACAATCTGATGCCGTAGCAGGAGGAACTGGACCTCATTATTATCAAGAAATTATAGCGTCTCCTCATCACGAGGGTACCATCTATTTTATGAACAATAGTGCTTTAGAATCAAAAAATCACGGGAAGACTTTTGAAAGAATGCGACGATCTAATCAACATAGTGACAGTCATGCACTTGTTTTTAAAAAATCAGATCCTAACTATCTCTTAATCGGTACAGATGGAGGTTTATATGAAAGTTTTGATGGAACTGAAAGTTGGAAGTATGTTCGTAATTTACCAATTACTCAATATTTTAAAATAGCAGTAGATGACGCAAAACCTTTTTATAATGTTTACGGTGGTACACAAGATAATGGTTCTCATGGAGGGCCTTCTAGAACCATTAGCTCAGATGGAATAGCCAGTGCTGATTGGTGGAAAACCCTAGGGGCTGATGGGGCACAAACGGCTACTGAGCCTGGAAATCCAGATATTTCTTATGGAGAATTTCAGCAAGGAGCTTTATGGAGAATTGACAGTAAAACTAAAGAAACTGTATTCATTCAACCCCAAGCTAGAGATGGTGATTCTTACGAAAGATTTAATTGGGATGCACCAATTCTAGTGAGTGCACACAATCCTAAGCGTTTATATTTTGCATCTCAAAGAGTATGGAAATCTGAAAATAGGGGTGATGGTTGGGAACCCATATCATCTGATTTAACATTAAATCAAGAAAGAATGAACTTTCCTTATTATGGCAAAGCTCAAAGTTGGGATAATGCATGGGATGTTGGAGCCATGTCTAACTATAATACCATTACATCATTAGCTGAATCACCTCAACAAGAGGGATTATTATATGCAGGAACAGATGACGGATTAATTCAAGTAACAGAAGATGAAGGAACTAACTGGAAAAAAATAGTATTAAATACTGTAAAAGGTCTTCCAACTACTCCATTTGTTAATGATGTACGAGCTGATCTTTTTGACGCTAATGTAGTGTATGCAGCGTTAGATAATCATAAATACGGTGACTATAGCCCCTACATAATTAAAAGTTCTGATAAAGGAAAATCTTGGAAAATAATAAACGGAGATTTACCTAACAAACTCCTAATTTGGAGGTTGGTTCAAGATCATGTCAATAAAAATTTATTATTTGCTGCTACCGAGTTTGGAGTATATTTCACAACTAACGGAGGAAAAAATTGGATAAAATTAAAAGGAGGCATGCCAACAATTCCAATTAGAGATATTAAAATTCAAAGAAGTGAAAACGATTTGGTTGCAGGTTCTTTTGGTAGAGGGATTTTTATTTTAGATGATATTACTCCTATACGTAATTTCAATGAAAAAATGATGTCTACTGAAGCTACTATATTTCCTGTAAAAAATGCATATTGGTATAGACAGTCTAGTAGGGTAGGAAGTCAAGGTGATGCAGAATGGATTGCTAAAAACCCTCCATTTGGAGCAAATTTCACTTATTTCATGCCAAATAAAATTAAATCTAAAAAAGAGGTAAGGAGTGAAAAAGAGAAAAAAGGAAATGCTCAATTTCCTGGATGGAATGCTCTTGAAGAAGAGGGTAGAGAGGATGGTCCATCAATAATGCTTATCATTAAAGATAAAAGCGGAAGTTTAGTAAACACTATCAAAGGAACCAATAGAAAAGGCTTTAACAGAGTAAACTGGAGATTAAATTATCCTAGTAAAAGAGGTGAAGCTCTTCAGACATCTACTAGACGAGGTTTTAATAGAGGAGGAGGTATTATGGTAACTCCAGGCACCTATTCTGTAACTTTAGAAAAAAGAATAAATGGTATTCATACAACGTTACAGGACCCTGTAAATTTTGAGGTAGTACCATTATTTGAAGGAGCATTACCAAGAAAATCTTATAAAGTGATAAATGAATTTAGAGAGGCTGTAATTGCATTTCAACAAGATTTAACTTCTACTAATATTTCATTATCTAAAAGCTTAAAAACTACAAATGCAATGTTAAGAGCATTAAATAAAGCTACAAGACCAACTAATGTATTATTTAAAAAATTAAATGATACAAAAATAATGTTGTTAGATATTGATAAAGAACTTCATGGAAATAGTGTAAAAGATGAGATTGGAGAACGATCTAATCCAACGGCTAGTGATGGAGGTTCTTTAGGATGGACTGCTTTTGGAAACACATATGGTCCAACAGATGAGCACATGAGGTTACTTAATAGGGTTAAAAGTCAACTTAAAAAAGTTAAAAATAAATTATATCCTATAATTAACTCCACACTACCATTGCTTAGAAATGAACTTATTACAACAGGAGCTCCATGGATAGAAGGACAGGGATTAATTAAAAACTAAACACAAGATCCAAGTGATTTTTCTTAAAAAAGTCTCCTGGACCAAAAATATATATAGTTTATCAATAAATTTAAAGAACAAAACTTATGGAAATTCAAGAATATGTTATCATTGTTTTAAAAATAATAGTTGGAATAAGCATCGTAAATGTTTGGTTAATACAGCCAAATAAACCCTCTAAATGGAGAGGAGGAGCTGCAACAACTATTATTGAAGAATTTAGTATTTATGGGTTATCAAAAACATTATACTATCTTGTTTTTGTAGTTAAAGTTGGGTTGGCAATATTATTGCTAACATCAATAAAATTTGATTTTTTAACACTATATAGTAGTATTGGTTTAGCTATATTATTAGGAGGATCTATTTTGATGCATTTTAAAATTAAAGATCCATTATTTAAATCATTCCCAGCCTTTTTGTTTTTAATAATGAATTTAACGATTGTTTATTTAACACTTTAAAAAAAAGTTTCAAGAGTTTTAATTGCAATAAAAAGATTAAGAAATGAAAAGCCAAATGAAGGGAAAGATTGCATGAAGCTATCTTTAATTTTTAATCTAACAATAAACCCCCCGAGCATTAGAAGAAATAGACCAGTTGAAGCTAAAAATAAGATTATGGTATTGAAATATAATCCTAGTAATAAACCAATTGCACCACACAATTGAAGAAGACCTGTAAGTTTTCTAAAACCTGCTAAATTATAACGTACAAACTCTGATTTTATAAATTCAGAATAAAAACAATTGAGCCCAAAATACACAAAAGCTATTCCAGAAAACCAAATTAATACAGAAAGTATATTCAAATTGTATTTTTAATAAATAAGTATAAAAGTAGTTAATCTTCTTTTACTACTTGATTCATTTCCATTTCGTGGTCATACTGACAACATCCCGGTAGGTTGTTATAAGCTTCAAGATTCCCTAAAACTTTTTCTGTATCATAACCAGATGCTGAAATTGCGTTGTGAATGGATAATTCATTGATATTTAAACTATCATAGGAAACCAAGATTGTTTTTTGGTCAATATTCCAAGTAGCTGACGAAACACCATCTAAACTATTAGCTGCTTTTTCTATAGTAGACTTACACATCCCACAATTGCCTCTAACACCAAATGAAATTTCTTTGATTGCTATGTCTTTAGAAATTTCTTTCGTTGTAGAAGTATTATTTTTTGATGATGTATTACAACTTGTTAAACTAATTGCTAGAAGAAAAATGGTGCTCAAGATTATTTTTTTCATGGTTTAAGATTTAATTTTATAATTATAATTGATAGTTGTAAAAATACTACAAAGACTTCAATTATTTAATAATTATGAGTTAAAAGAAAACAGATCATTCAATAATTCAACAACCTAATTGCTATAGAGACTTTAAAATAAAGTTAAAAGGTTAAAAATTAAATGTAAAAAAGAAATAATTTAAAAGTATATTTGGTGTATAAAATCTGGTATATTCCACATTACGATTTTTTCTTTTTCATGTCTAAATTACCAAAAGAGTATCAATTTATAGATCTTTCAGATTATGGTAGACCTATAGCAAGGTTAATAGCTAATTCTTTAAAAAAAACCTCTTTTACTCCAATTCATGTAACAATAGCTTTTATTATATCAGGTTTTATTGCAATTTATTGCATGATAACTGGTTATTATTGGTTAGCAGCATTTTTTTTGATTTTTAAATCTATTTTAGATGCTGCAGACGGTGAACTCGCTCGTGTAAAGCAAAAACCATCTTATACAGGTAGATATCTAGACTCAGTAGCAGACATTATACTTAATGCGCTATTTTTAATAGCAACATGGTATATAACTACTATTTCTATATGGTTGTGTATTCTGGCATTTCTTGGATTACAACTTCAAGGAACACTATACAATTACTACTATGTTATTCTAAGAAATAGATTTGATGGCGATACAACTAGTAGAGTGTTTGAAGATAAAACACCTGTGGCCTTAGAAGGTGAAAAACAACAACATGTCACTATACTTTTTGGCCTGTATAGATTGTTGTATGGTTTATTTGATGAAGTTATTTACAGCATAGACAGGAACGCTGATAAAGGTAGAATATTACCAAACTGGTTGATGACTAGTGTTTCTACTTTTGGTTTAGGATTTCAGTTGTTAGTGATTGCTATACTGTTAGTTTTGGGATTAAAAGCTATTATAATTCCTTTCTTTTTGTTGTACACATTTATGATTTTTGTATTTGTAGGTATTCGGAAGATGTTTTATTAAAAAATATTATTCTTGTTATTTTTAAACATTTAAAAGATTCAGTAAAGTAAACTACCTACTTCCAAAGGGTAAGAGGAGTAACTCATTCTTTTATTGACGTAAAATCTAGAGGAAATTGTATTACCAACACGTTGTCCTCCTAAATCACCGTAAAACTGAATACTTAATGGAGGTAAATAATTTTCAAATTATCTCTCAATATTTTATTTACTTTAAAATAATTTTATTGATAGAATAAACTTTTTTAAATATTTATAGTCATAAGAGTATATAATTTAAATTTATTCTTATGAAATTCCTAAAAACTATTTTTAAAATTCATCTATTTTCAATTTTAATACTATGTACTCTAGGGTGTTCTGGAGACGAAAGTTCTTCTATTATAGATGATGATGAAGTAATTCCTATAACAAATTATGATATTACTCCATTATTGAGTAAATTTAATAGTACAGGGATGACTATTGAAATTAATGCGAATAGTGTAGTTTTTAATACTAATGATCTACCAGACCATAAATCACCTTATTATCTTGATACCGAATGGGAAAGTGAATTATATGAACCTTATAATGGAACAAATCCTCAATTCAATTTAAACCCTAATAGAATAGCTGAGCAAAATATCACATTTACAATTCCTCTTTTTCCCGAAGAAGCCTCAAATCATAGAGCAACAAATTTAGGTCCCATAGGGATAGCTAGAAATGGCGTAGTTTTCTTTAATCAATATGCAGCAGGAAACAGTCCTTTAACAAATGAAATAAATTCTTTTGATCAATATCTTGGTCACCCTGCTGGTATGGGAAATTACCATTATCATGTTGAACCAACATATCTTACTGAACAGTTTGGCAATAATGTTTTTCTAGGATTATTAGCAGATGGATTTCCTGTATATGGACCCTTTGAAAATGGGAGTGAAGTTACCAATAATGATCTTGACGAATTTCATGGACATCTAGGGGCAACAGTAGATTTCCCTGATGGAATTTATCATTATCATGTCACTAGCCAAGACCCTTATATTAATGGTAATGGTTATTTTGGAACACCAGGTAATATTTCTCAATAACAATGTTTTCAAAATATAAATTAATAGGTATAGTATTATTTCTAATTAGTTGTTCAAATATTAATCATTACCCTATACAAAGTGTTGTTGCTAATGATCCAAATTTTAAATTAAACAATGGGATATTAAAACTAAATAATATACCTTTTTCAGGTTTTACCTTTGAATTATATTCTAGTGGAAAACTGAAGAGCAAAAAGCAATTTTTAAATGGGCGCAAACATGGGTATGAAAAACACTGGTTTTTAAATGATTCCTTATCAACTTTAAGATATTATAAAAATGGTATAAAAATTGGAATTCATCAATCATGGTGGGAAAACCGACAACAAAAATTTGTGTATCATTTTAATGATAATGGAAAATATAATGGATCAGTTAAGGAATGGTATCCAGATGGTCAACTTGCCAAAGATTTTAATTTTATTGATGGAGTAGAAGATGGGGCACAAAAACTATTTAAACTTAATGGATCGATTAAAGCCAACTATACTGTGATTAATGAAGAACGTTTTGGCTTAATAGGCTTAAAGAAGTGTTATACTGTAATTTCTGGTAAAAATGAAATTCAATGAAAAATCTTTTAATTATTTTTCTTTTTATGGTATTTAATTCTTGCAATAAAGGATTGAAAAAAGACCCAAATACAGATAAATTACCCTATTTTATTTCATCTGATTTTACACCGAGATGGTATACACATTCAAGAGAAATTAAAGGAAAACATAAAATTCCAAATTTTTCTTTTTTGAATCAAAATGGAGATACAATTACTAATGAAACTTATAAAAATAAGATTTATGTTGCTGATTTTTTCTTTACATCTTGCCCTGGTATATGCCCAAAATTAACAAAAAACATGGGGGTCATCCAAGAAAGATATAAAAATGACAAAGATGTTTTATTATTGTCACATACAGTAATGCCCTGGACAGATTCTATTCCAGTTTTGAAGGCTTATGCTAACAGAAATAATATAAATGACAAAAAGTGGAATTTAGTAACAGGGGATAAAAATAAATTATACAGTATGGCTAGAGATGGATATTTTGCAGATGAAGATTTTGTAAAAACCAAAGATGTAAGTCAATTTATTCATACTGAAAACTTCATATTAGTAGATGGTCAAGGTTTTATAAGAGGTGTGTTTAATGGAACAATTCCTATTGATATTAAAAGATTAATTAGACATATTGAAATCCTTAAAAAGGAAGAGATCATAATTCATTAATAATATATTTAAAAATGAAAATAAATAAAAATTTAATAAAAACATTCTTTATTTTTTCAATCATAACTTTATTCATTGCTTGTAAGAAAGATGATGATACTATTCAGATAGATGAAAGTGAAGAGGATATCGTTAACGCTCAGCCTAATATCTTATTTATTCTGGCTGATGATATGGGGAAAGATGCTACATTTGGTTTCTCTGAAGGAAGTATAAAACCAAATACTCCAAATTTGAATGCTTTAAAGAATTCAGGGTTATCATTTAATAATTTTTGGGTTAATCCAACTTGTACACCTACAAGAGGTTCAATTATTACAGGTAAATATGGTTTTAGAACTGGTTTAAAATGGGCAGGTGATCAAATTACAACCTCAGAAAAGATTTTACAGAAATTTATCAAAGAAGAAACCAACAATAAATATGTTTCAGCTATAGTTGGTAAATGGCATTTATCAGGGAATAACCAATCCACTAATCCAGAAAATTTTGGATTAGATTATTATGCAGGAATTCTATCAGGTGCAGTTCAAGATTATTATAACTGGAGAATGAGTGAAGATGGTTCATCATCCAATGAAACAACATATGCTACAGAAGAGCTGACTAATAAGGCAATTGGTTGGATAGGTAGTCAAGAAAAACCTTGGTTTATGTGGTTGGCATATAACGCTCCACATACGCCTTTTCATATACCACCAACTAATATGCATTCACAAGGAGCACTTCCGGAATACAGAGCAGGATTAGATGCACGTCCTTACTATTTTGCAGCCATTGAAGCTATGGATTTTCAAATTGGAAGATTAATTGAATCAATTCCTGAAAATAAATTAGAAAATACAATTATAATTTTTATAGGTGACAATGGAACTCCCAATCAAGTAGCACAGTCTCCATATACTAACCAAACTGTCAAGGGAACATTATATCAAGGTGGTATAAATACCCCTATGTTTATTTCAGGTTACGGTGTCAATAGAACAGGTATGGATAATAATTTGATAGTTAGTACAGACTTATATTCAACAATTGCTAATTTATGTGGAGTGCAAGGGGCTCAAATTTATGATAGCAAAAGTTTTATTCCATTACTAACATCAAATACTACTATAAGAGATTTTCAATATTCTGAGATGGATAATGGAACAAATGATAGTTGGGCTATTCGTAATTTAAATTATAAATTAATTGTTAATGCCAATGGAAATGAAGAAATGTATGATATGATTTCAGATCCATATGAACAGAATAATCTTTTATTGTCCAATTTATCTAATGCTCAACAATCAGCTAAAAATGTATTGGAATCAGAGCTATCTGAAATTAGACAATAAAATCCATATACTATCTAGCGTTTGCTATTATAAATGGTATTTTACAATAATTCTTATGAAAAATAAATGCTTCTGGGATATTTTACATAATAGAGAATTATAGCTATCAAATACAATCTAGATCTATAAAGCCGTAATTTCTTTTAACATTTTGTTGACGATATAGACCTATAGGCACTATATCTACAATTATGTGTAAATAACCTAAAAAGCGGCTATACAGAAATTACTGCATATTTGTACTATAATTTATATTATGTTAAATAGAATATTTCTAATAGAAAACTAACCTCTCTTCATAGAAAAGAAAAATCTTGTATTGAGTGATTGTAAAATACCCTACTTTTGCGCCATGGATTTAAAAAACAAATCAACAATAACAAAAAAAAATACATCTCAGTTAGAATTTATTTTATTGATGGCCTGCTTAATGTCTATAGTTGCCTTATCTATAGATACAATTCTTCCAGCTTTAAAGCCCATTGGCCTATCAGTTGGAACTATAAATCCAAATGAAAATCAATTATTAATTACTATGATATTTTTGGGATTAGGGTTTGGTCAATTAATTTTTGGTCCTATTTCAGATAGTTTTGGCAGAAAACCAGTAGTTTATATTGGTTTTTTTGTATTTGTGTTATCAAGTTTTCTATGTATAGCAGCTTCAAGCATAGAAATTATGGTGGTTGGGCGTATTCTTCAAGGAATTGGTCTTTCTGCTTCAAGATCTATTAGTATTGCTATGATAAGAGATCGTTTTGAAGGAGATTATATGGCAAAAATAATGTCTTTTGTAGTTACTATTTTTATTTTGGTACCCATTATTGCCCCTACTTTAGGAAAATTTTTATTAGACAATCATGGCTGGAAATCTATCTTTTATAGTCAATTAATATTTGGAGTTCTAGTTTTAATTTGGTTTTGGAAAAGACAGCCAGAAACTTTACCAAAGGCTTATAAGAAAAAATTTTCGACCACAATTTTTATTGATGGTTCTAAAGAGTTTGTAAAACATAAATCTGCAGTTATTTTTACTTTGATCTCTGGATTAGCTACAGGATCTTTTATGGTGTTTTTGAGTACATCTCAACATATTTTTGAAGTTCAGTATGGGTTAGTTGATGAGTTCCCTTATATATTTGGAGCGTTGGCTTTTTCTGTTGGTTTAGCTACTTTTACTAATGGTACATTGGTAGTTAAATTTGGGATGAAAAAATTAGTTGATATATTTGTTATAGTCTTCTCATTAACTTCCTTTTCCTATACCATAATTTTTTATGGAAGTTTAAATCCTGATATTTATATTCTAATTAGTTTTTTAGCCATTCAGTTTTTTTCCGTCGGATTCCTATTTGGTAATGTAAGGTCATTAGCTATGCAACCATTGGGCCATATTGCCGGAATTGGTGCTGCTATTAATGGATTTATCTCTACCATTATGGCTGTTCCTATAGCTACTTTTATCGGTGGTTTTGTTGACACCACTGCCCTTCCATTATTTATTGGTTTTGCAGCCTGTGGTTTTGGTTCCTTATTGCTATTGTTGTTTGTAAAAAAACCAGTATAATGTCTTTAGAAATTATTTATAAAGATGAGTATTGTTTAGTAGTAACTAAGCCCAATAATGTATTAGTTCATCATGCTCATCATTCTAGAAATAAAATAAATGAAGAATCATTAATTCAATTATTAGAAAATCAATTTAATACAAAGTATTTTCCCATTCATAGATTAGACAGGAAAACTTCTGGAATTATTTTATTGGCTTCTAAAAGAGAATATGTTTCTTCTTTTCAGGCTTTATTTACAAATCATAAGATTCAAAAAATATATTATGGCGTGGTTCGTGGTTTTTCTCAAGAAAATTTAATAATAGATTCTCCAGTAAAAGGAAGAGATGCATTAGTATATAAAACTGCGGAAACTCATGTAAAACTTTTAGATAAAGTTGTTCTAGACATACCTGTAAAACCCTATGATTCATCACGTTATAGTTTAATTGAACTTAAACCTATAACCGGCAGAATGCATCAGTTACGTATCCATATGAATAAAGTGTCTACTCCACTAATAAACGATACTAAATATGGAGATAAAAACCATAACCTTATGTATGAGAACCTATTTGGTTGTACAAACCTATTCTTACATGCAGGATCATTAGAGTTTACTCATCCTTTTACTAATCAGATATTAGTTTTAAAATCTTCATTTTCAACTGATTGGATTCAATTATTTCAAAGATTTTCATGGGAAAATCCACTCAAATAAAAGCTTATTGTTCTAAAGATTGACTATCAAAAGCTATAAGTTCAAATGAATTAAATACAGGTGTTACTTCAATTGGATTGCAGCAAACTTCACAATCCTCTACATAAGTTTGTTTTTGAATACTATTATCTAAAAGCATTGAGATTTCTTCCCAGCAATAAGGACATTGAAAAAAATGTTCCAAAATTAATCTTCTATAACTTTTAAAACCAATTTTCCTTTTTTATCACCGTTAAATAATCGCGCATAAGTTTCTTGAAAATTTTCAATACCATTATAAACGTCTTCTTTAGATTTTAATTTCCCCTCTGCAATCCACATCCCCATTTCTTGAGCAGCTTTTTTATAATCTTTAGCATAATCCATAACAACCATTCCTTGCATCGTAGCCCTATTAACTAGAAGGCTTAAATAATTACTAGGCCCTTTTACCAATACCTTATTATTGTATTGAGAAATAGCACCACAGATAACTATTCTAGCATGCATTCTAAGTTTAGTTAAAGCAGCGTTTAAAATTTCACCTCCAACATTATCAAAATACACATCAATTCCTTTAGGACATTTTTCTTTTAAAGCTTCATAAATATTTTCAGATTTGTAATCTATTGCAGCATCAAAACCTAATTCATCAATTAAGTAGTCGCATTTGTCTTTTCCACCAGCAATACCAATTACTGTACATCCTTTAATTTTCGAAATCTGTCCTACAACACTACCTACAGCTCCAGCAGCTCCTGAAACCAAGACAATATCACCCTTTTTAATTTTTCCAACTTCATGAATTCCAAAATAAGCTGTCATTCCTGGCATTCCTAATGTTCCTATAAACAAAGGCATAGGTGCTATACTATCATCTACTTTAAACCAACCTGTTCCATCGGTAACAACATATTGCTGAACTCCTCCCCAGCCTGTAAGGCAATCACCAACCTTAAAATTAGGATGATTATTTACTTTTATTACTTTTCCAATAGAACCAGAACGCATTACCTCGTTTATCCCAACAGGTGCTATATATGATTTACTATCGTTCATCCACCCTCTCATAGCTGGATCTAACGAAATATAGTGGTGTTGAATTAAGACCTCTCCTTCTTTTAGCTCAGGGATTGCATTAGATTCTAAATTCCATGTAGCATCATTAGGGAAACCAACTGGTCTTTCTTTTAAGATAATTTGTTTATTCATCATATTTTTTAAGTTATATAAGATATTAATAATTTAATAAGCTTTTTAATTCATCGACAAATCGATGCTTAGGTAGATATTGTTTTTCTAATTCACCTTGAAATGGAATAGGTGTTTCTATACTAGCCACTCTTTTAACTGGAGCATCTAAAAATTCGAAACAATTTTCAGTAATTAATGCAGAAACATCACTCGCAATACTCCCAAAAAGAGAATCTTCTTGTAAAAAAATTGCCTTTCCAGTTTTACGAACTGAAGAATATATTGTTTTAACATCTAAAGGCTGTAATGTTCTTAAATCTATAAGATCTGCTTTAATTTCTGGATTATTATTTAGGGTATCCAAAGCCCAATGAACTCCTGCTCCATATGAAATAATTGTTATATCTCGACCCTCTCTTAAAAGTGACGCTTTTCCTAATTCTACGGTAAAATAATCATTAGAAACGTCTTGGTAAATAGAACGATAAAGCGCTTTATGTTCAAAAAATAAAATCGGGTTTGGGTCATTTATGGCAGCACTCAAAAGACCTTTAGCGTCTTCTGGAAAGGCAGGATATACTACCTTAAGTCCAGGAGTTTTAGTAAACCATGCTTCATTTGTTTGACTGTGAAAAGGTCCGGCCCCTACTCCTGCTCCACAAGGCATTCTTACAACAACATCTGCGTTTTGATTCCATCTATAATTAGATTTAGCTAATAAATTTACGATAGGATTAAATCCAGAACTCACAAAATCTGCAAACTGCATTTCCACAACAGCTTTCATTCCATTTAAAGATGCACCATAAGCAGCGGAAACTATTGCTGATTCACAAATAGGTGTATTTCTTACACGTTCTCTTCCAAATTGATCAGTAAAACCATCTGTAATCTTAAAAACACCTCCATATTCAGCAACGTCTTGTCCCATAATTATAAGATGTTCATGTCTTTCCATAGATTCACGAAGACCTTTAGATATAGCATCTATTAACCTCATATTTGATTTTTGATTAGAGGGAGCTATAATTTCATGGTCATATTCTTTATATACATCTCTAAGTTCTGAGGTTAAATTTGGTGTAATTATATCTTCATCAAAAGCTATTTGTAAATGTTCATTGATTTCTTCCTTGAATTTTATGGAAGCATCAGTTATTTGTTGCTTTGTAAGTATATTTTCTGAGCATAAGAAGGTTTCAAAGTTTTTTAAAGGGTCTTTCTTTGCCCATGTCTCCATTAAATCCTCAGGAACATACTTAGTACCACTAGCCTCCTCATGACCTCGCATTCTAAAGGTTTTAAATTCTAGAAGAACAGGACGTGGATTTTTTCTGATATCTTCAACCAAGCTAAGAACCTTTGTATAGACATCTAAAATATTATTTCCATCAATAATATGACTTTCCATACCATAGCCTATACCCTTGTCGGCGATATGTTTACATCTATATTGCTCATAAGTTGGAGTGGATAATCCATATCCATTATTTTCTACGCAAAACAATACAGGTAAATCCCAAACAGAGGCAACGTTTAATGCCTCATGAAAATCACCCTCACTAGTTCCTCCTTCTCCTGTAAAAACTGCACAAACCTGATTATTGTTCTTCAATTTATTTGCTAAAGCTATTCCGTCTGCTACACCTAATTGGGGTCCCAGGTGAGATATCATTCCTACAATATTAAATTCTTGAGTACCAAAATGAAAACTACGATCTCTCCCTTTAGTAAAACCATTCATCTTTCCTTGCCATTGAGAAAATAAGCGGTATAAAGGGATGTCTCTTGTTGTAAAAACACCAAGATTTCTATGCATTGGGAGTATGTATTCATCTTTGTTTAAAGCTGCTGTTACCCCTACTGAAATAGCTTCTTGACCAATTCCTGAGAACCATTTTGAGATTTTTCCTTGTCTCAATAAAACAAGCATTTTTTCCTCAATTAAACGAGGTTTTAACATTTGAAGATATAAATTGACAAGTGTATTTTCTTTTATACCTTTTAAATTATATTTTAAAATATTACTCATGAGATATTTTCATTCTGTCTTATGCATCAACCAAAAATACTATTTTCAAATTCAATTATGATTATAATTTATTTAAATTCTCATGTGTATTTAAAAAAGAGTTTAATCTTATATTTAAAAGTGTAAGTAAAAAAAACCTCATCAAATTTGATGAGGTTTATGTTATATAAAATTTAAAGCTATGCACTATAATTCTTTGAAAATTGCATGCATCATTCTTTTTTTATCGTTGATACTTTCTTCAAGAGCAATCATTGTTTCTGTTCTACTTACACCAGGAATTTCATCTATTTTGTATATGATGTCTTTAGCATCATTTGTTCCTTTTGCTCTAACTTTACAAAAGATATTATATTTTCCAGCTGTTACATAGGCTACTGTAACATTTGGAATAGAATTTAAATTGGAAATAACATTTTGAGTCATAGACGTTTTTTCTAGAAAAACACCAACATGAGCTATAAATGAATATCCCATTTTTTCATAATTTAATGTTAATGTAGAACCCTGAATAATTCCTTCATCTTCCATTTTTTTTACTCGAACATGAATTGTACCAGCAGAAACTAATAATTTCTTTGCGATATCTGTAAAAGGTGTTCTCGCGTTTTCAATTAAGATATCTAATATTTGATGATCTATTTCGTCTAAGATAAATTTTTTCATTTTATGTAAATTATTCAAATAATACCACAAAAGTATAAATTTAATTAAACATTTATCCTCTTTTTGTGTGAAAAGTTCAAAATTTTAACTTACGAAATCGATTTCTTTATGAAAAAAATGACTAGAAATATCGATATTAGCTTTTTTAGGAATGAATTTAACTTCAGAATTTTCTAATATTTCTTCAAATTGAAATGCTTCATTTGGCTTATCTGAATAAGTGTGTAATAAATCTCTAAAAAAATCATTATTTTCAGGTATGTCAAAATACGATTTAAAATCATTAAAACAGTTTGTTAAGCTAATATGATATAACCCTTGAAGTATAGATATAAAAGTAAATTCTCTTACTTTTTCTCTTTGATAGTCTTCTTTATGGTGACCAGATTCAATAAGTACTGTGGGGTAGCCAAGCTTTTGAAAATTATCACCCGTTGCAGTTGGATAGAAAGAATCAGTATATCTTCCAACATGCTTTGGAATAATTTGTTGTAAAAGTGTATTCATTGCAACAATAATATTCATAGTTATCTTTCTGGTCTTTGTTACTTTTCTTGTTTCTTCCTCTGAAGGAGCTAAAAATGAAATTGTAGCAGGATTTGTTGTGCCTTCAACACCAAAAATAGTACGTTGATCATGAAGGTTAAAACAAAATTCGGGGGTAAAATCTTCAAGAATCTTTCTCAATAATTTACTTTCTCTAGCTTTTGTTTCAACCGCATCTCTATTGAGGTCTACTCCATTAGCGTTGAGTCTTGTGTAATATTCTGCTCCATCTGGATTAAGTATCGGAATAATTTTTATGGTGCAACTAGACAGAATTTGATTGACAATCTTGTGATCAGAAGTATTTATAAAATTAATTAAATCTATGACAGATTTTGTGCCTGTACTCTCATTACCATGCATTTGTGTCCAAATAAGTATTTTTTTGGCACCATTACCAACTTTTATTTGATAAATATTTCTATTCTCCTCTGATTTTCCAATTTTTTTATATGATATTCTCGAGGAGTTATTTGTTATTGATAGGCACTTTTCAATATCATTACTTGTAATGTATCTTCCTTTAACAGATATATCTTTATATTTTTTAGCAAATTTTGTTGCTAAGTGGGTATTTATTATTGTATTTATATTGCTCATATTCATGAACAAAAATACAAGTTTCATTTAAGTATCATCTTAAATATTATTATAATTTTTATATTATTTAGGGTTACATATGTTACCATTATTCCTCTATATTTATAACTATTGTAAACTTAATTATTTAAAATTACAATTGTAATTTTTTTCAAGTGTTAAGAATATTAGATCAGATCATTTTTATTTTATAATTTAATAGAAATCAATATTTTACAACATTTATATAAAGCTTAGCTTTAATTAAAATAATGTATGAAGACACTTTTTATTTTATTAAATTTGGAAACTAAACTTACGAAGTATACATTTGTAACTTAAATGATAGTTTACAATGGTAAACAAGGTGGATTTTACAAATAGGTTAAAAAAAATACTTGAAAATCATCAATTAACAGCATCTTTATTTGCAGACAAAATTGGTGTTCAACGCTCTAGTATATCCCATATATTATCTGGAAGAAACAAGCCTAGTTTAGACTTTATTTTAAAAGTTACTAATGCATTTGATGATATAGATATTCATTGGTTGTTAAATGGTAAGGGTCATTATCCAAAAGGCATAGATCTTAACACATCAAAATCACCAATACATAAAGTTTTAGTTTCTGAAAAAACTATAAAACAGACAAAAAAAATGGAAAGAATCGTTGTATTTTATAATGATGGCACTTTTGATGAGTTTACAAAAGAATAATTATTGAATTAATTTAGCAATTCCAGTCCTTATTATTTCTATATTTTGATGTTTATTTGATAGGTTCACTTTTTTTTGTTTCTCTACCATTTGCCGCAAAAGACTAATACCAACCTGATGAAAATTATACTGCCTGTATTGGTTACCTTTTATAACAACATCATTAACTAAATTTCTAATGGCCTCGCTATTATTACTACTAGCTATTTGTTGGTATGCATTTTTATAGATTTCTTGAATCTTAGGATTATTATTTAAATACATTCCAGCTAGGACGTTATTGGCTATAAATGCCATTTCGCTATCATCTTTTTCTTCTATATATATTCGTGTTAATGGCGTAGCAATAATATTTTTCACCTCTATTGGTAATTCTTTAGACTTTTTTACTGCATACTCCTTGTCAACGTAATACATTGCAACCAAAGCTTTACCAACAACACTGAAAGAATCACTATTTAGAGCATTTAAAAAAACAGGCTTTAGTTCGGGCTCTGTTAATTTACCAAGAGTTTCTATAGCTGAAGCCTGGACAAGTGTTTTAGGGTCATTGGAAGCTATCATTTTTATGGTATTAATAGCCGATTTTTTTGACCATTTATTAATCAAGTTAATTTGCTCTAAAGCTAATATTCTTATTTTGTAAAAATCATCGCTTAAAGCTTCATTAATAGCATTAAAGGCTTGTTTTTGATCTTGTTTTTCTGCAACCTTTAATAAAGCCTCTCTTTTGTGTACATAATTTTCAGCATTTCTAAGTTGAAAAATATAATCACTTAAAACTTTATTTTCGGAAAAATCAGCCAATAATACACCATCTGCATTTACTTGAATCAAATCAGGGCTTTTACTTTCATAAACAAACTTAAAAGAACTGTCTCTACTATCTACAAAAACATGATGTCTAGTTTTTGTACCATTTTCAAAAATATCAATGGCTATTGGAAATTTAAACTCATTGCTTTGGGTTTGAACAAAATTTATTGTTACTGTTTTTTCCAAGGAATTATAATCATAAGAAACTTGAATATTAGGGTGTCCAGCACCGTAAAACCACTGATTAAAAAACCACTGTAAGTCTCTACCACTAACTTCTTCCATTGCTAAGCGCAACTGAGAAACTTCTGCAGTTTTATATTGATGTGTGATTAAATATTTTTTCAAACCTGAAAAGAATGCTTGATCTCCTAAGTAGTTTCTTAACATATGAAGAATCGCTCCTCCCTTATTATAACTAATAAGATCGAACATATCTTCTTTGTCTTTATAATAATAGCGTACTAATTTTTTTTCATGATTATTGGCATCACTTAAATAAGGTTTTGTGTTTTCAAAAAGATGTGCATCTGCATTAGTTTTACCGTACTTATATTCTCTCCACAAGTACTGACTATAATTTGCAAATGATTCATTAAGGGCGAGATTACTCCAACTTTCAGTTGTGACCAGATTTCCAAACCAATGATGAAAAATTTCATGAGCAATTGTATTCTCTTGTCTATTTTCATCAATTAATTGCCCTTCCATTTGATAAGCAGATTCACCATGAATAACGGCAGTAGTGTTTTCCATTGCTCCACTAACATAATCTCTAGCTACTATTTGACTATACTTATTCCATGGATAATCAACGCCAAGTTTATTCTCGAAAAAACCAATCATTTCTGGTGTGAGTCCAAAAATTTTTCGAGCTAAGGATGCATATTTTTTCTCAACATAGTAGTTTACAGGAATATTTTTATAAGAGTCTTGAATTACTTCATACTCGCCTACTCCCATAAAAAATAAGTAGGGTGCATGTTTTTGATCAAATTTCCAATAATCTGTTCTATTAGTCCCTTCAACTTTTTGACTAATTAGTGCTCCGTTTGAAAGTGTTTTAAATTTATTAGGAACCGTTATGTAAATTTCTTGACTTGTTTTTTGGTTAGGTGAATCTATGGTTGGAAACCAACAACTGCTTGCCTCTGTTTCACCTTGAGTCCAAATTTGAGTGGGTTTATTTACTTCAGCTCCTGTTGGATTAATAAAATATAGACCCTTTGCTGATGAAATTGCAGCACTTCCTTTTTCTTTAACTTTTTCAGGCCTAGCAGTATATTTTAAATATAAGGTATAACTATCTTCTTTTGTATATTCATTTTGAAGATCTATTACCAATTGATTACCATCATAAGTAAAATCTAAATTTTTACCATTTAAACTCACCCCATGAATAATCATTGCTTTTGCATCTAGAACAACTTGTTTTGTTGGATAAAAATGCGGTTTTAGAGTAAGCCATTCTTCACCATTTAACTCCTTTTTATCAAAATTAAAGCTAACTTTTAGTTTTGTGTGAACTAGGTTGTTTATTTTATCTCTTTCTTTTCTGTAAATAGAAGTAGGATCTTGTATTTGAGAAGATATAGAAAAACACGATAAAAATAAAATGACAACAAATAATAACCTTTGCAACCTCATATATTATGTATATTATTCAAAAATACTAAATAAAAAAAAAGGAGTTGTTAATCCCTAGTTAAAAGAAAAACAGATATCATTCAATATAAGTTTTAATGATTTATAATTGACATTAGTTTATCGAATCAAAAACTTGCTTAAGTTGCTGAAGACCAAACTGTTTGGGATCAATTTTTATATAGCTTGCCAGTTGTGAAATTTTAGTTGGATTCATATTTTTACCATTAACCCTGGCTATACCTACTCCTATTTGTTTAGAATAACCAAACACAATTACTTCATTAATATCATTGGCATCTCCATTATAGTATATAGAAATTCTCACTCCATTCATATCCATTTTCATTAATTTTTTATACAAAGATGAATTATTAAGTATTTGAGAAATTTCTTTTTTTTCGGTTTCGTAATTCTCTTTATTGTTTAGATATGGAAGCCCTAATAAATTGATTTTTTTAATACTCTGATAGGATTCTTTTACATCATTGGGCAGTTTATTTGTAGTTAATTGGATGAAGCTCATTGGTAAATCTACAGACATGAATCCAGGTTTATCTTGATTATCAACCATGTAGGACTGTATAGATTTTTGTTTGTTGCTACACGAAATGAATAGGGATAAAACAGACAAAATAATAACTATTTTTTTCATATTTAGTTTTTGTTAGTTAAAGTATCTACAAGAGTAGACATCTTATTAATATCGATACTTCCAGTCAATGAAATAATCATGGCTTTAGACATTCCATTAGTTTTTTTATCAATTCCTTTAACTAACATAAGAACCTCGCTTACCAAATCTTTCATTGATGTTTTCTTCACATAGATCCAAACTTTTGAGTCGTCCTCTTTTAACCTCATTAACTCAGTTAATTGTTTAACCTTAACTTCACTTTTAACCATATTTTCCATCTGAACTGCAATTTCATGTTCATCAGTGGAGAAGGTTTTAAATTCGTTTAAATCATTAATCATTTTAAAGACTTTAGTCATTTCATTACCCCCTTTATCATTCTCAAAATTAAACTTTGATATAATTTCAAAGGCATCTTTATTAATAACTACAGACATGACTCCATCCATGTCCTCTAATTTGTCAAAAATTGACTGCCCATAACTTAATGTTGATATAATTGCAAAAGCAATTAAAAGAATTGTTTTTTTCATTGTATTTTATTTATTCATTTCTATTTATATTTAAAACTTTATTTAATGTATCCTCATACACAAATAACTTTTTAAATGATTGATTTCCCTTGTTTAGATTAGTAGACACTAGCTTTAACCCTTTTGTAACTGCTGCTAAAGTATTTAATGCTTCGTTTTTCTCCTGATATTCTCTAAACTTTATATTTCCCACATAGATACCCAGCAAAAGTAATACACTCGCAGCAATAGACATCCAAGAATAATTCTTAGTTATTGTCATAAAACCTTTTTTAACAGTAGATGTATCATTTTTACTAGCTTTAAAGTATGAGAAAATATGTTCATATTCTTTTAAGTGTGCTGGAACTTTTTTAGATAAGAAATATGTTCTTAAAATAGCTTCCTCCCTCAGAGTTGTTTCAGCATTTTCATATTTTACTAATAATTTTTCTACCTCAATTAAGTCCATGGTTATGTTGTTTTTTGAGTTGTTCTCTAATTGTTTTTCTTGCTCTAGATAGTGAAACTCTTACGGCTGTTGGGTTCATTTGTGCTATGTTACATATTTCTTCAAAATCATACTCTTCTACATCACGTAATTGTATTATTAACCTTTGTTTATCAGGTAAATTTTTAATGAGTTGATGTACTTTATGAACACTGTCTACATATTCTATTTTTTTTTCTAAACTTGTTTCATTTTCTTTATAATTGTTATGAATTAAATTTAAGTTATTAGCTTGTTTAGATTTTAATCTATCAAAACAATAATTCTTAGTCATTGTCATTGCATAAGCTTCTGTATTTCTATAGGTAGCTAACTTATCTTTATTTTTCCATAATTTTAATAATAACTCCTGAGTAGCGTCCTCTGCTTCATCTATAGAAACTAACAACCTTTTTGCCAATCTAAAGACTTTATCTTTGAAGGGTAAAACTACTTTCAAAAAGTCAGACTCATTCATTTTTAATAGTTTCTGTACTTTAATTATAAATACTTCAATTCTTCGACGAAGTACATTATATTTTGTTACATCAATAGATGAAAAAATACTAATTATATTTAAATTGCGTTAATATTGTTATTGTAATACAAGTTATGAAAGAAAAAATACTGAAACCTCTTATTTTAATTTTATTTATAAATCTTTGGTTGCAAGGCTGTGATAAATCAGACAATGAATTGAATCCATCTGTTGAACTTCAAGATTTTGTTTGGAAGGGATTCAATGCCTACTATTTATACCAAGAAGATATAGATGATTTATCGGATAGACGTTTTAGTTCTAATCAACAATTAGAGAGTTATCTGAGTGGTTTTGATTCTCCAGAATCGATTTTTAATTCATTAAAAAAGAGTACAGATTCAAGATCATTGTTAATAGAAAATTACGAAATCAATGATTTACCTTCACCTTCAAGAACTTCATTCACTACAGGGATGGAATTTGGACTCTTTAAAGACCCAAATGTATTAGACACCCTTATAGGACATGTATCTCATATTCTTCCAACTTCTCAAGCGTCAACTTTGAATCTGTTAAGAGGTGATTTTTTTTATGGAGTTATAAATGAAGAAACTGATACCATTTTTTTACGAGAAGATAATTATAGAACTCTTTTAATAGATTATCCTCAAGACACCCTTAAATTACTGATGGCGTATTATGACGGAGACTCATTAGCTAAAAACGATATAAGAGTAGATTTGGTAAAGCAAAATTATCAATACCCTCCCATATTATTAAACAAGGTGTTTAATCTTGGTGCTAAAAATGTAGGATATCTGTTGTATAATAATGATTTTTCTGATAATTATATAGAAGATTTAAATGCATCTATGTTAGAGTTTAAAAATCAATCTGTTAACGAATTAATTATTGACCTGAGATATGCTATAGGAAGCTATTCTAATGCAAAAACCATATCAGAAATTGCTTCAATGATTACTGGTCAATTTCCTGATGAAATATTATTCAAAGAAACCTGGAATAATAAATCTCAAATTTGGTTTGAACAAAATCAACCCGATTCACTTCTTACAAAATTTCCTTCAACTCTTCAAAATAATTCATCTATCAATGGATTAAACCTTACAGATGTTTATATTATTCTTAATGGAAACAGTTTTTCTGGCTCATCAGCAACAGAATTACTAATGAATAGCCTAAAACCCTATATAAATGTTCATGTTTTAGGTAATAAAACTCAAGGAGATAATTTAGGGGCTATTTATTTATATGACTCTCCTGATTATAATGCTTTCAATATCAATCCAAATCATACCTATTCGTTAAGACCCTCGGTATTAACATTTTCAAATAAGGAAAATGAAACCTATAATTCTGGAATTACACCAACTTTAGCTTTATGCCCTGTAGAGGACCCCTTAAATTTAGGAGAACTTGGAGAGGTATCAGATCCTTTACTAAATTTAACACTTTCTTATATTTCTACAGGAAATTTAGGTGTAAATTATCCATGTAATCCATTTGAATTAGAAATTATTTATAACTCAATAGATTCACAAAGAATTATAGATAAAGGAACTTATATAAAACAAGACTTACCAAATTTAGGACGATAATGAAAAATATTAAATTTACATTCATATTACTTTTTACTACAATACTTATATTTTTTACTTCTTGTGAAAAAAGTGATAATTACATGGCTAGTGAAAATGATGAAATTCATTTGTTTATTTGGAGAGCCATGAATAATTACTATTTATGGCAACCGAATGTTCCAGATTTATCAGATACAAGATTTACAAGTATTGGTCAATTATATGCTGAATATTCTAATTTTTCTTCTCCAAGAGATTTGTTTGAAAGTTTAAGATATCAACCTGGAGTTATAGATCGGTTTTCATGGATAGTTGACGACTATATTGCTTTAGAAAATTCTTTTCAAGGAATTAACTTGAGTAACGGTATGGAATTTGGTCTAGTTAGATATGCAGGTGATGCTTCAAAACTATTTGGTTATGTTCGCTACGTGATCCCTGGATCAGATGCTGAGGCTCAAAACGTAGAAAGAGGAATGTTGTTCACAGAAGTTGATGGTATTCAATTGACAGAGTCTAACTACAGAGATCTTCTATTTAATGATAATACAAATTATACGATAAGCTTAGCCGACTTTAACAATGGAAATCCTACTGTCAATTCAAGCACTATTAGCTTATTAAAAACACAATTACAAGAAAACCCTGTTGCTATTGTAAAAACAATAGATGAAGGATCTAATAAAATTGGATATTTACTCTACAATCAATTTTCTAGTAGCTTTGATGGAGAATTAAATGCCGCATTTGCTTTGTTTCAATCTGAAAACATTACAGATTTAATTATAGATCTTCGCTATAATGGTGGTGGGAGTGTTGCAACTGCAACCTATTTAGGTGGAATGGTTACTGGACAATTTAACAATCAGTTATTTTCCAAAGAACAATGGAATACTAAAGTAATGAACGCCTTAGATGCAAGTGTATTTGAAAATAACTTCACTAACCAAATCTTGAATAGAGATCAAAATCAAAATATAATTTTACAAGAACCTATTAATTCTTTGAACTTAAATCGTGTCTATTTTATTACATCAGGTAGCTCAGCTTCAGCCTCAGAATTGGTTATGAATAGTTTATCTTCTTACATTTCTGTAAGCTCTGTAGGTAAAAAGACTACTGGAAAGGTACAAGGATCAGTAACGCTTTATGATTCAGACAACTATACAAGAACTGGAGATAATTTAGCTTCAAATCATTCTTGGGCTTTACAACCGCTTGTCTTAGAAATAAAAAATAAAGATAATTCTAATCAACCTGATGGTATTGAACCCACTATTGTATTCCCAGAAGATTATAATAATCTTGGTGTACTTGGTGAAAGAAGCGATCCATTATTGGATAGAACTATTTTTTTAATTACCACTGGTGGAAGGTCTGGAAATTATAAAACAAATTCTATCCTTGACTTGGAAGAAATAAATGATTCTAAAGCAATAAATCCAATGAAAGGCAATATGTTTATTGAGCTAAAGGATAAGTAAAGTTTTTTTAAGCATTTATTATATCTGCTCTGAATTCACTGAAGCTTTCTTGTTCTCTTTTTTGTGCATATTCATATCCAGATGCCCACCATTTAGACATTTTTTTTGCATCAAACACTAACGAATTAGTTGTTAAAACTGTTGGAGTATAATATAAGTTTAGCTCTACATCATTTTGTTTCGCTGAAAGTTTACCAATTGTGATGTTATGTTTTTCAACATGTTCCATCATAAATTCTTGAATTGTAAATAATAATGAAAATGGATTTTTTGCAGGCATTCTATTAATTTGTGTAGTCTCAGTTTCTAAAATTATAGCATCAATTACCTTTGCCCCTCTTTCAATGGCTTCTCTAATTGGAATTAAACAACCAAAACCACCATCTCCATATTGGTGGCCATTTTTTTCTAATAAACTCATAAAAGGAATATAATTGCAGGAACCCCAAATCCAATCACAAAAATCTTCATAACTGTTTTGTTGAATTGACTTATATTCTATTTGATTTGCTGTAAAGTTAGAAACAGTAACAATAACTTCTTTTTTTTCTTTAAGAATAGCTTCATAAATATCTCTAGTAATATTTTTTGAAATTAATTTTCTTAAGTTTTTACTTTCTCCAAAGGTTTTACTTCCTTTAAGAAAGTTTAATATCGTAGCAGAATGTCTAATGTTTACAATAGTTACTCCATTTTTATTTAATATTCTAAATGGATTTCTATTAAAAATACTGCGTTGATTTACTTCTGTATATATGTTTTTAAGAGCATCTATTTTACCTAATGCTAAATGTGACACCATTAAACTACCGGTAGACGTACCTAAAAAAATATCATAGGTGTTTTTCTTTTCCTTTATTAAATATTCAGCAACACCACCAGCAAATGCCCCCTTGCTACCTCCACCAGAAATTACTAACGCTTTCTTCATTATTCAACAAATGATTTTATGTATTTTCGTTTTTATAAAAATACCAAAATGAAATCATTTTTCGCAGGAGTTTTGTTATTTGTTTTTTTTTGGTCATGTACTCAAGAATATCAACCTAGAGAAATAGATAATATTAATATTGAAGAATTTAAAATTGATAGTACTAGCATACGCTCACTTGTGGCTATTGATTCTCTAAGAATGTATTATGCAGGGTCAAATGGATGCATTGGGTTCACAAATAATGGTGGAAATACTTGGCACAAAAAACAATTAAAATATCAAGATTCTATAACTCCTAATTTTAGAAGTATTGCTTTTAATGCAAATACAAATTTAGTTTACCTTCTTTCCATTGCAAATCCAGCTTTACTTTATCAATATAATTTTTCAGATGCGTGGGTTGTTTATGAAGAAAAACATCCAAAAGTTTTTTATGACTCAATGAAGTTTTTTGATGAAAAGAATGGTATTGCTATGGGAGATCCTACAGAGGGAAATTGCCTGTCCATTATCCTCACAAATGACGGTGGCAATACGTGGAGTAAAACTCCATGTAAAGATCTTCCTAAAGTTGAGGAGGGAGAAGCTGCATTTGCTGCTAGTAATACAAACATAAAAGTTTTAGGAAATACTGTTTGGATAGCTACAGGCGGAATTAAATCTAGAGTTTTTAAGTCTATTGATCTAGGAGTGACTTGGAAAGTTTATGAAACTCCTATTATTCAAGGCTCTGGTTCACAGGGAATCTACTCTATTGATTTTTTTAATGAAAATAATGGAATTATAATTGGTGGAGATTATTCTAAACCTTTTGAAAATTCTAAAAATAAAGCAATTACTGTTGATGGTGGAAAAACTTGGACTTTAGTAGCAGATGGACAAAGCCCTAACTATAAAAGCTGTGTTCAGTATGTTCCTAACACAAATGGAAAAGAGGTTTTTGCTGTTGGTAAAACAGGAGTTTCCTACTCTAAGGATGGTGGATTAAATTGGAATGACATAAATAAAGAATCCTATTATTCCATACAATTTGTAGATAGAAATACAGCTTGGTTATCAGGAAATAATAAAATAGGAAAATTAATACTCCCTTAAAATGAAAATTAATATTCTCTTATTATTTTTAATTGTACTCAATTCGTGTTCAAAAAAACCTTCATTTGTAAAGGCATTTGATTGTGAAATAGAAACGTTTTCAAACCTAGAAAAAATTGAAGATGTTAAACATATTTTTTCTGTTTATTATCCAGACCATTGGAAAACTAATTTTTATTATGACAACTACCAATCTTCAATATTTTCAGCAGACACTACGAAACAATTAAAAGAAACTACTTTGATAGATATCACACATATATCTAACAAAATTAACTTTGACTCTAATTTTTTAAAAAAATTTAAAGCCAAACTATCTAAACTTCAACTCTCAGAAATAAACACTGGTAAACTATCTTTTAAAGGAAAGCCTTCTTTTTATTCTGAAGCCACAGGAGTAAATAAAAACTTTAAATATTGTGTATTTAATCTATTCATAAAGCTAGATGAAAAGAATTATATTCATGGTAAAATTGAAGTTTATG
>CALKFR010000019.1 GCA_938084555.1 uncultured Flavobacteriaceae bacterium
GCCATGTTACCTTCTAATCCAGCAATATCTATTTCTATTGATCCAGCCATTTTTATTTATTTATTTTTGTTATTTTCTCAGCGCCTCTACTTCCAAAGTACGCTACATAAACTGTTACCAGTAATGTTTTTAATAAGTTTATCCAAGCTTCATCAACATCAAACTGCAAATGAAAAGAATCTACAGCCATCATAAATACAGCTGATGCAGTTAAGAATACTAAAGCTAGTGGTCTAGTGTTTTTACTTAGCCAAGAGTCTGACTTCATGTCTGCTCTCCACCTGCTAGATACTTCTTTCATTTCAGCTATATCTTGCTCTATAAGTTTCATAGCTTGCTCTTTGTCAACAGCTTTAATCTTATTATCACTTGATATAAGATTTTTTACCACGCCAAGTGTTCCTTGATTAGGCAGTACGTCTCCAAGAGCTTGTAATACCTTAGGAGCTTTGCTTGATAGAAAAGCGCCAATCTTTGTTTCTTTAAATGATTTTTTCATCTTAACATTGGATTACCAGTACTTCTATTACCTACTTCAATAACTCCTAAACCTTGATAAGTTTTTTTACCTTTTCTAGTTTTAGCTTTGTTACCTTTTAAATCTCTTTCTGTATTTTTAAAACCTTTAACTTTTCTTGTTTCTTTTATAGCTTTATTTTGTAATCTATCTTCACTTAAAGTTTTAACTCCTGATTTCTTTTTTCCACCAAAATCACTAGTAGAATAAGATTTAGTTTTTATACCTTTACCTATTAATTTTTTCTTAGAAACTGTTAAATCAGTGACTTTTCCTCGTCTACCAGACGGGTTAATTGTAGTAGTCTTTTTTATTCCTCTATCAAAAGTTTCATTACCTTTTTTATCAACCTTAATTCTTTTGAGATTTGTAATTTTTCCGGTTTTTACTGTTTTATCGTCTTTATGGTGTTTGTCAAACATCCTACCAGCCATTTCTGAATTTCCTTTACCACCTTTATTGGCGATGTATTCAGATTTAGTTTGACCTGACTTAGAAGAAGGTGTTGTTCCAGCAGCTATAGAACTTATAGAATTTAAACCTTGTTCTTTTCCTGCCATTGAAGAAATCTCTTTATTGCTCATTGAATAAGAATCTTTACCGCCTTTATCTTTACCTATCCCAACTTCTTGAACATTAGTTCCCTTTGTAGTTTTTTCTACGTCAACTTGGCTTTGTATTAATTTGTATTTTTTGGGATTAGATACTTCTGTTGTAGGAGTTTTTATTTTTTTAGTTTTACCTTTATCACTAAAAGCATCACATGTGTCACCACCAGGGCCACCAGGGCCGCACACATCAGCAGTTGGTCCTAATAAAGTTGATACATTTTTAAAAGTTGCTGTTGGGCCTCTACCCGGAGTCTGTCTATACGCCATAACTTATTTTTTAGTTTTTTTGTCTTTTTTTATTTTATTACCTTCTTTATCAAGAACTCCTATATTAACTAAGAAATCGTGCTTAGTGTACTTGTTGTCTCCTGTTACATCTGTAGCCGTAGGACCTTTTTTCATTGCTGTAGTTCCTTTGCCTTTGCCTTCCGTTTTACAACCAAAGTTTTTAGCATAGTTAGCCATTTCTCTAACATTGTCAGAGTACTTGCCTTTTTTAGCTGCCATTACTTTGTCAGCAGCATCGCAAGTGCTAGAACCTTTCATATTTCTTTTTACCCATCTGGTAAATTTACCTTTGTTCTTTTTGTCGATTTTTGGAAATTCTTTTGCCATAATATTATTTATTCATGTTATACGGAAAGTTTTTATTAAACCACTCTTTACGGTGATCACATCCGCAGCCACCGGGTATTTTATCGGCTAATTTTTTTATACCTGTAACTTTAGTAAATTTTTCTATACTGTCGCCTAAGCCTCTAGATCTCATAAGTCTTTGTACTCTTCAGTTGCGTCAAAGCTAGGACAAGCTTTATTAGCAAATTCATTATGTGAATATATAATAGCATCTGGATACATTGCTTTTAATGTTTTAAGCACATGTAATAGACTTTCTTTTTGAACATCTGTTCTAGTATCCTTCGGAGTCTTACCATCTGCCTCAACACCTCCACAATAACATAAACCTATGCTACCTCTATTATGCGACTTGCAATGAGCTCCGATACGATCTATATCTCTACCTTTTTTAATAGTTCCATCTAGTTCAATGTAGAAATGATAGCCAATGTCGCTCCACCCACGAGAATTAACATGCCAGTCTCTTATTGTTTCAACTGGTATATCTTGACCTTCTCTAGTAGCAGAGCAATGTATAATAATTTCTTTTACTAATCTCATTTTTTATTTTTTAATAAATACCACTTGTGACAAGTATATCCTAAAGTCGTTAACAATAACGCTATAGATAATAATGGTTCTAGCCATCCTAAACTAACAACCGTAGCTGAAGTTATATTTAAACAATACAGCTTTAAATCTTCTAAACCCATTATTTTTGAGCTAGTAAATTTGCATTACCTTTATAAGGTACGTTGTCTATTTCTAAATCAACTTCAATATTTTCATCTCTTGAATCCATATTTCTAGTGCCAACTGGCATACATCTTCGTGGTGTAGGAAGTTTAACTCCTGATCCTGCTATTCCTTTTCTCATTTTTTTTGTTTTAATTTTCTAAATTAGTTATGTCTACGTATGCGTCATCAAGTTGATCGTCTTTAAAATCTTTAAAAGCTGATCTTCTATTTTTTCTTTGAGCTTTTCTAGCTAATCTTTTTTTCTTGCCTTTTAAACCGGCATCTTTCCTAGCGTCTCTATCATCTTTTCTATCTTTACGCTTTACTATTCTAGCTCCACTCATTCCGCTATATCTGTCTTCTATCTTCTCTTTTATCTTGTCATCTATTTTTTTGCCTATTTTTGTTTCTGCAAAATCACCAAAAACTGATTCACCATCACTATTAACAACAAGATCTTTTGCTTTATCATATAATCCAAGAGCGGTTTCTCCCATTTCTCCTTCTCCTTTAAAAGCATCGTCATACTCATTAACTTGTTCTTCTTGTTGTTCTTCTTGCTTAGCTAAAATTTCATCTTCTTGTGTAGCAAACTTTATATCAGTAGGTACAACTTCTTGTTCTGTTTTAACTAATCCACCAACATTAGAGCCACCTGATTCTAAAGCTTCACCTGTTATACTTCCGTATTCAGCAGCTGAATTAAATTGTTGAGTTGGCATTAAATCCATATTACTTCCGCCACCTGTAGTGCCAGACCTTAACTGCGTAGTGTTTCCACTGCCTATAGGGCTTAAAACACCAGAACCTTGCGTCATTGCAGTATAATTTTCTTGGGTATTAGAATCAAAACCACCACCAGTATTCTCTGGTATTGGTACTGGACTTGACAATGCAGCTATATCTATTGGATTTATTAATTGCATATTATCTATTTTTATCTTTATTTAAGCTATTTATAGAAAAGCTTAAAACTTTGTTAGAATATGTATTTTGTTTTAAGTTATTAGGAATATCCTCTTCACCTAACATAATACGATACATTCTGCTTATTAACTGTTTGCACTTATAAGAAACTTTATATATATGATATTTTTGAGTGGTGTGGTTTCTTTTCCGCCACACTGTAATCCACCCTTGTTTCAATAATCTGTTCCAGCGCCTGTTATCCCAGCTATAAGAATATGTACCTGTTATAAAATCATTTTTATTAAAGAATTCAATAGCATCAAGATATATTAAAAGCTCAAGATCCGCATCTTTAAGATCACAGGTTTTACACGCCCATTTACGTATTATTCTGTAATGTTTTAAAAGTTTTAAATCTTTCAGATCTGACGATGTTAATTTTCTCATAACACTATCACAACATCTTGTTCTTTAATTACTTTGTATTGTTCTTTTTTTATTTCAATATTAAATCCAGCTGCTTTATCATAGTAGACTTCGTCACCTGTTTTTAATAAAGTAACATCAGAGCCAGGTTCTATAACCTTAGCTCTTCTGTATCTTATGTCTTCTCTTTGCTTTTCAGCTAAAATTAAACCTCCTTTTGTAGTCGTATCAACTTCTTTGATAGGATCTATAACTATGTATTTACCTACTGCTCTCATGCTCTCACGTTGTTAATTACGCAATCAGTTGATAATATAGTTGTAGCTACTGAAGCCGCATTAGCTAGTGCACTTTTAGTAACTAGCAAAGGATCTATAATTCCGGCTTTTACCATATCTACCGTATTTCCTGTAACCACGTCTAATCCTTTACCTTCTTCAAGCTTTTTTAATTCTTCAACCCCAGCATTTTTTAATATCAATTCATAAGGTTTTCTTATAGCTTGGTATAATACTTCTTCCCCTATACATGTTGGTTTTAAATTAAAGCTAGCATTTAAAAGAGCTATACCACCACCTGGCACTATACCTTCTTTAATTGCGGCTTTTGTAGCGCAAATAGCATCTTCTACTCTATCTTTTTTCTCTTTTAATTCTATCTCAGAGTTAGCCCCAACCTTAACTGTAGCAACTTTAGCTTTTAACTTAGCTAATCGTTTTTCTAGTCTAATAATAATATTAGGGTTTTTAGTTTCTTTTATGTTTTTTTCTAACAAAGCAATAGTTTCTTTAACTTCTTTGTTGTCAGTTAAATCAACTTGTAATATTGTTTCCTCGTGGTTAGTTACAGACTTAATACATGATCCTAAATGTTCAGGTTGTATAATATCCATATCATCTCCTAGGTCTTCATTAATAAGTGTAGCACCAGTCACGGCACATAGATCACTTAGCACGTCTTTCTTACTTATTCCGTACAGTGGCGCATCTATAATATTTACTTTTATATTACCTTTAGACTTATTCATAGCTAATGCAGAAACAACTTGTGTGTCAACATCTGCAATTATAAGTAAGCTTTTACCGGTTTTAATAACATGCTCAAGAATCGATTGTATTTTCCTAACATTAGGTATAAGTGATTCAACTATTAAAACTAAAGGATTATCTAGTTCGGCTGTACCTTTTTCTTTGTTAGTAATAAAATGGTTGTTCTTTAATGCTTGGTCATATTGAACACCCTCTATTAATTCTACTACAGTTTCAGGCTGCTCATTTGTTTCCATCATAACAACACCTGTCTCATCTACTAGTCTAAATGCTTCGCCTATAACTTTACCTAACTCTTTATCGTTGTTAGCAGATATAGTGGCTACTTGGTCAATTTTTTTACCAGTAACTTTTTTAGACTTTTTGTTTAAATACTTTATAACATTTTTAACACCTGACTCAATACCTAACTTCATCTCTCTTGGATCGTCTAAAAGAGAATGTTCTGTAGCTTGATCTAATATGGCTTTAGCTAGCACTGTAGCAGTAGTAGTTCCATCGCCAGCATCTGCCACTGTTCTTTGAGCTGCTTGTTTAATTAGCGTAGCTCCTATGTTTTCTAATGGATCTTGCAAAGTTATAGCGTTTGCAACAGTTACTCCATCTTTTGTTATTTGTGGTGCACCGTTACTATCTTCTAGTATTACACATTTTCCACTTGCTCCTAACGTTGAACCTACTGCATTTGTAAGTTTTTCAACGCCAGTTAATATCTGGCTTCTAGCTGTATCGCCAAAAGCCAGATTTTTAACTAATTTTAATTCTTGCATTTGATTTAATATAATTTGATTTGTTTTGAATATTACTCGAAGGTTTTAACTACTTTCGGTCCTTTGGTAAACTCTAGCTTTTTAGCATAATGTTCAATAGAAGCATCTATTGCTTGCTCTGCCCCAGCTAGTGTTTCTCTTCTGGTAACATCGATCCAGTCGTCTGAGTCGATAGATTTATATTCGGTTTGTAAAAATCCATTAGGCAATTGTACTATTCTCCAGTTTTTCTTCTGTGAGATATGTTTCCAGTACTTAATGGTATTTTCTGTTGGTTGTGGTGCACTATTCCACGTGTTAGTGCGGGTATATAAAAACGTCATTGTATTTGGTTTTAAGTTAAACGTTGGTTATTATATACTATCACTTGATAGTTCGGTTATTTAATATTTTTTCTTTTTTCTTATTTTTTATTTACAATTAATTATACTTGTTACTTTACCATCCTCTATAAGCATGTTGGCTCCATTCAGAGATCCATTGTCAATT
>CALKFR010000020.1 GCA_938084555.1 uncultured Flavobacteriaceae bacterium
TACCAATAAGTACTGTATTATCATAATTAAAATTGTTAGCATTCATTTTTTTGAGTTCAAAAATTTTGCTTATGAGGGCGAAGTTTTCAGTCAGTATTAATTCTCGTATTATTTGAATAAGCTTCAGGATAAAGCTATTTCTTTGATCTATGTTATGGTTTACATACGCTAATAATTCGTCTTCTTTTCCTCTATGAATAATTTTTGAGATTTCAATTTCTTGTTGCCATTTATTTCTCAATTTAAAATTAATGATGAAATCTGAATAATTGTTAAAACCATTAAATTTTGAAAAGGTATCTAATGTAAAATTACTAGCTTTTACATTTTTAACGATTCCAAAAAACCTTCTAATTGTATTATAGCTAATCTCAATATCATTTTCTAAGGCTATTATTTGACTTAGCCTTTTGCTGTCTTTTAAGTTTTTTATTTTAAACCCAATTTTTGATTCTGTAATTTCTCTAAGTTTTTTTTCCATACTTGTACTAAACTTGTACTAATATAAGAAAAACTTTACTATATTTTTGATATATAAAATTTACCCCCTAAATTTTTTTTAATGATATAAATCTACCCTCAAAAATTTTTATATTTTTTCTTCATTACAAAAAATGAATAATTAGTGTAAAAAGAGTGTATAATTTCAATTTTACACTCTTTTTTTATACTATTGTATTTACACTTTCAATTTTCATTTCGTTATAAATATTAAAATATATAAACTTATTTTTAATAATGATATACCTCATATTATCAGGTTTTTTTTATGCGTTTAATAACTTACTATGGAAGCGTATTCTTTCTAAGTTTGATTTGTGGCTAATCATTGGTCTCAGGTGTTTACTTACCAGTTGTATTGGTCTATCAATTATCTTTTTCTTTTATCCAAATATATTTTTAAATCTTACTTATTCTGTTAGTATAAGTATTCTTATGGCTTCTATTTTTGGGGCGTCTGGATTAATTACCATGATTTTAGCACTAAAAGATGGGAGTTTAACTCAACTCGGTGTTTTTAACTTATTAATTGTATTTCTTGTTTCGTCATATTTGTTTTTTTTTGAAAATATTTTTCTTCAAAACTATACTATTGCCTCCATTTTCATCATTAGTGGCTTTATTTGTTATATTTTACAATTAAAAAAAATTAAAGGAGTAAAGAAAAATTTTTCATATCGCAACTTTATACTATTCACTTTGATGTCTTTTTTCTTTGCGGCCTCGTTATTACTTCATTGGTACATTTTAAAGCAAGAAGTTCCCGCAATATTATCAGTTACCTTCCAAGAAATAGTTGTATTTTTTATAGTACTTATAATTTTTAAGTTTCAAACTTCACTGGCTTCTCATCAGATTTATCCTCAAACACAAAAAATACTTAAACCCGTAGCATTTATGGCTGTAGTTATTTTTTTAGCAATTTGGACTAGTTTTTTAGGGTTACAATATACTAACCCACTAATATCTTCATTAATTAGTTTAATTACACCAATACTTACTATTGTTTTTGGAGTTTTTTTTTATAAAGATCAATGGAACTATCTTACCTTATTGTCTTTATTTCTAATTAGTGCGGGGGTCTATCTCATCAATTTGAAGTATCTACCTCAATAAGAGGTAAAACAAACTTTACTGATTCTATTGACGTTATTTTTTTGAAAGTAATTTAATTATAAAAAATAGTAGACTCAACACCAATAATACACCAGCAAACATTACTATTTTTTCTTTAGATAATTTTGATAAAAGCCATACAATTGAAATGGATGATGCTACAGGAATCAAATAGCCACCTGGCACAATAAACCCATCAGGTGTATTTTTTAATTTTACTGCTTTTAATTTTACAGTAGCCAAAGAAATCCCAAGATAAATAAGTAGTGTAGATGCACTAGAGATGATAGCTAGTTCTTTAAATCCACCAACAACTGCAAAGGCAAAACCTAGACATGAATACAATAAAATAGCCATATACGGAGTCCTAAATTTTTCATGAATATTCCCTAATTTTTTTAGAGGAATTACATTGTCTTTTGCTGCAGCAAAAATAACTCTTGGCATGCTCAATATTTTACCACTTAAGCTTCCAATCATAGACAAGGCAGCTCCAAAAGACACCACTGTATAACCTACAGGACCAAATATAGTATTAGCAACCTCAGCTAAAGGGTTTTTATCATAATTAGCAAGAGTACTTCCTAATATACCCTGAGAAATAAGTTGAATTAAAACGTAAAAAATAAGAATTGCCAAAATACTCAACAAGATGGCTTTTGGGATTGTTTTTTTTGGATTTTTCACCTCACCACTCAAAGACAACCCTTTTTCTGCACCAACAAAAGCAAAAAATAAAATTAAAGACATTTCACCAATTTTGGCAGGTCCAGGTGTATTTTCCCAATAAAGATTTGCCACCTCAACTTCAGTAAACCCAAAAACAATAATAAATAGCAGAGGAGCTAGTTTAAATAGCGTAATAATTTTCACAAATCCCACTCCTTTTTTTAGTCCAATGATATTAATATATCCAAAACCAAAAAAAAGTAAACCAAAAAAAAATAATTGAACCCAAAAATTTTTAAAAACAGGTAAAAATGTACTTAAAATGTCAATTGTAGCATTTGCAACCGCAGCATCACCTGTAAATGAAGCCAAGACGATAAGTATGGATGTAAGGAATCCTGGAAATTTGCCAAAAGAAGATTCTATATAATTATAGCTACCGCCACTACCTGTAAAAACACTACCTAGTTCTGCGAAACATCCCATTACTAACAACATCACAAAACCACAGAAGAGATAGGCAATAATACTTGCAGCACCAAGACTTGCTGCAATAATTGCTGGTAAAACAAAAATACCACCACCAATAATAATATTAACAATATTTGCACTAAGTCCTAAAACTCCAACCTCCCTTTTTAATTTCATGATTAATTTGTTTTCAAAAACTTGCCTCAAATTCCATCACAAAGTACACTATATTATATAAATAGTATAATATTTTGTCTGTTTTTAGTATCCTAGTAAATCTATTTTATTTCTAGTTATATTTGTAAATCTAAATTAGAGATCAGTTGTTTAAATGAGGTATTTCACACTATTATTTGTTTTTTTATGTTTCGGAATTCATGCTCAAAATATCAAAATTAATGAAGTGGTTTCCTCAAATTCTGAATATACAGACGAAGATGGAGATACTCCAGATTGGTTTGAACTTCACAACTCAGGTTCACAAAATGTTTCTATAGACGGATGGTTTATCTCAGATGATCCGGACGAATTTGATAAGTGGGCTTTTCCAAATATTACATTGGCCCCAGATGAATATCTTCTTGTTTGGGCCTCTAAAAAAGACAGATCTTCACTAGCGTACCCTAGAACACTTATTAATCAAGGAGATCTATTTAAATATTTAACCCCTAGTGCTGAGCCTAGTTCAAATTGGAACACACTAGCTTTTGATGACTCCTCCTGGGCAGAGTCTGCCTCTGGTTTTGGATATGGTGATGGAGATGACGCAACAATACTCCCTAATTCAACACGATCAGTTTACCTTAGAAAGGTTTTTGAAATTACAGATATAAGTGAGGTTTCCTCGTTAATTCTAGATATAGATTACGATGATGGTTTTGTTGCCTACATCAACGGAATTGAAATTGCTCGTGCCAATGTAAATGGAGTACCGCCACCATATAATTCTGGTACTATACAAGACCATGAAGCTCAACTATATTCAGGAGGAACTCCAGAAAGATTTTTAATAACAGATTTTAGCTCAATTTTAAATACAGGTGAAAATATTTTAACAATTCAAGCTCATAATGTTTCCCAAGGTTCATCAGACCTTACTGTTATCCCTTTTTTAACAGCAGTTTTTAATACCCCAAATTCTTCAGGGGTTAACCCGCCAGAAATCTTAAATTTAATAACAAATTTACATACCAATTTTAAAATATCTTCAGGAACTGAGACCTTAAGTCTTTCAGATCCATCAGGGAATTTAATTGATGAGTTAACAGCAGAAAATTTACCACCAAATACATCTGTAGGAATTTCAATAACTTCTGGAAATCTTGTAAGTTATTTAGAAACCACACCGGGTTATGTAAATTCAAGTACTGAATTTTTGGGTTCAGTTCAAAGTGAAGTTAATTTTTCAAAAGAAGGAGGAGCAGTTGATGGTTCTTTCAATCTTTTATTATCTGGAAATAATTCGGGTGAAGTTATTCATTATGCTTTGGGTGGAGAAGAACCGACCGAATCTTCACCAATGTATACACAACCCATAGAAATTTCTGAAAACACAAGTGTGCGAGCAAGAATTTTTAGAAATAACTATTTTCCTTCTCCAATATTTACAAAATCATATATATTCAATTCGAATCATGAAATAGACCTCATGTTGTTAAGTACAGCACCAGATAATTTTTTTGACGAAGACACCGGAATTTATGTTTTTGGACCAGAAGGAACCTATGATACAAATCAACCCTATTTTGGGGCAAACTTTTGGGAAGATTGGGAACGTCCAATCCATTTTTCTTTTCACAAAAATGGGACTGAACAATTTTCTGATTTTAATGCAGGTGTAAAGATTTTTGGAGGATGGAGTAGAGGTCAAAACGGACAACGTTCTTTAGCTTTATTTGCAAGAGGTCAATACGGAGACTCAAAATTTGATCATTCTTTTTTTACTCAACCAGCCTATGATAATTTTGAAGCTCTTGTGTTAAGAAACTCTGGTCAAGATTGGATGCGTTCTTCAATTAAAGATATTATGCTAACAAGTTTAATGCGAGGTTCTGGGTTAGATTTTCAAGAGCATAATTCAGTGGCCACCTATCTAAATGGTGAGTACTGGGGAATGTACAATTTGAGAGAAAAAATTAATGAGCACATGCTGGCTTCTAAACACAATATAGATGCAGATGACATTACATTACTTTCCGATAATGCAGAAGAAATTGAGGGAACTAATCAAGAATACCTTCAACTGTTAGATTATATAAATACCACAGATTTAACTATAAATTCAAATTTTGAATATGTGAGTGAACGCATAGACCTTACAGAATATGCAATCTATCAAGCGTCTAACATATTTTTCAATAATACAGATTGGCCAGGTAATAATATAAAATTTTGGACACACCCAGAAGGGAAATGGCGATGGATTATGTTTGATACTGATTTTGGTTTTGGACCTTTTTGGGACATTAATAATTACTATCAAAACACCCTTAGCTTTGCTCTGGATCCAAATGGTCCTGGGTGGCCAAATCCATCGTGGTCTACACTTTTATTCAGAAGGCTAACCACAAACATAGGATTTAGAAATAAATTTATTAATCGATATGCAGATGAACTCAATACTCGTTTTTTATCCAATAAGGTAAAGGCTCATATAGACCAAGTTTATGCCTCTATAGAACCCGAAGTAAATGCACATTATGAACGTTGGAAAGATGATCCATCCTTAACCAATATTGGTGTTTATATCACTAATATAAACGACTGGGTAGGGTATTATATCGATCAAATGAAAATATTTGCAGATAACAGACCCTCTATAGTTAAAGATCATATCCTATCTCAATACAATTTACCAGATTTCCACCCACTAACAATTACAAATAACACTATTTCGCAAGGCTTTGTAGAGGTAAATGAAAACTTAACCATTCAAGAATCATCTTGGACAGGAGATTATTTTGAAACAGTACCTGTTCAATTAAAGGCTGTAGCTGCCACTGGATTTGAATTTTCACACTGGAGTGGAGACCTATACAGTACAGAGGAAACCATCAGCATTAATATTGATGACTCATTTGAAGTCATTCCAAATTTCACAGCATCAGATATTACTAACACAATTGTCATTAATGAAATCAACTATAAATCAAGTAATGATTTCGATGCTGGTGATTGGGTAGAGTTGTACAATCCAAACACAACTTCAATAGACCTATCGGGATGGCAATTAAAAGATGATGACGATTCACATGTATATTCGATACCTTCCGGAACTCAAATAGAGGCCGATGGGTTTATCGTTTTAGTAAAAAACGCCTCAGATTTTGCAGGAGTTTTTCCAAACATTACAAATTATATTGGAGAAATTGATTTTGGATTTGGGAATTCAGATGCAGTTAGACTCTATAATGCTTCGGGGGTTCTGCAAGATGAGGTTACTTATCAATCAGAATCACCATGGCCAAATTGTGCTGATGAAACTGGATATACTTTAGAATTAATAACACCAGATTTAGACAACGCATTACCCCAAAGTTGGAATTGTATAAACCTCCATGGAAGTCCAAATGCAGTGAATAGCAGTTCACTATCATTAGAGGAAGATCTATTAACAGCTATAAAAATCTATCCAAACCCAACTCAAAATACACTCTATATTTCGGGCGTTTCAAACCAATTTAAAATTAAAGTTTTTACCTTAACAGGACAACATATTTTAGAAAAACAAAATTTAACCTCCATAGATGTCAGTCAATTAAAACAAGGCATGTATTTTATTAAAATAATTGAAGGTGAGAAAAGTCATTTTCTTAAATTTTTCAAGTATTAACAGCATATGAAATTAGCACTAAGAAATTTTTTTACTCGTAGTATAGGTTATCTTCCCTACTTCTTCTTTTTTAACTTTATCTACCAAGTAGAAATTTTTAGGGAAATGCTACTCATAAATGGACTCCTTCAACTTTTTTTGTTTTTGGTTGTGGCTTGTATACCCGCATTTCTCACAAAAAAAATGTCTTATGTAGACATTGCGTGGCCCTGGGGTTTGGTTCTTATAGGAATTTTAGCACTCCTTTTAGGTACTGGTTATAAACCCAGAATTTATCTTGTGGCTGGGATGTATTTATGTTCGGGATTACGGATGGGAATAGGAGCGTTGATCTTGTTAAAAAAAGGACATTTAAATTCAGAACTCTCTAGATATAACTATCAAAGGAGAAGATGGGATAAAGCTGGTTACAAAAATCTAAACATATCACTTCAATATGAAATCATGATTCAATGTTTTGCCAACATTACTTTTTTGGCAATTCCAGCAATTTTAATGTCTACTAACTCCACGAATAGTATTTCAACCCTAGAGTATACTGGGTTAGGACTATGGGCAATATGGTTTCTTCTAGAACACATTTCAGACCTGCAAAAACAACGATTTTTAAAAAAAGCTTTTTTAGAAAAGAAAAAGAAGCAAGTTTGTAATGTTGGTTTTTGGAAATATACTCGTCATCCTAATTATTTTTCGGAATGGATGGTTTGGAATGCAATAATTATTGCTTCTATATCTTCATTTATTTCTTCATATTCAGAAGACCAACAACTGGTTTGGATCATTATTTTTATGGGGTTATTTTATATATCTTATATCATGTATACAACATTGGTTTATTACACTGGAGCAGTACCATCAGAGTATTATACGCTCCAAAAAAGACCCAATTATAAAGCATATCAAGAGCAAACTAATATGTTTTTCCCAGGGCCACTAAAAGTCAAACAATAAGACTATTTAAAGTATAATTTATAAGTATTTATAAAAAAATATAATTTTCAAGACAATAACACATGAAAAATTTCTTACTCACCCTCTTAGTTTTACTCTCTAGCCTTTCAAGTTATTCACAAATTAACCCAGATCACATAGAAATTATAAGAGACAACTATGGTGTACCTCATATCTATGCACCAACAGATGCAGAGGTGGCTTATGGTTTTGCTTGGGCACAAGCAGAAGACCATTTTAAACTTATTCAAGAGGCCTATTTGGCGGGTAACGGATTGTTAGGGAAACGAATTGGATTAAAGGCAGCCGGGGCAGATTTTTTAACACAGCTTATACAATCTGAAGAAATTGTAAATGAACTCTACGGAACACTAGATAAGAAATTTATTACCCTTACAGAGGCTTTTGCTGCAGGTTTAAATGCATATGCAATAAAACATCCAAAAGAAATTTTAGAGAAAAAGCTTTTTCCTCTTACGGTTAAAAAATTACTTCGTTATACACAATTGCAACTGTTTATCTCTAATGGAGCAGATAAGTTAGTTCGTGGTATCATCAATAATAGTTTGTCTTGGCCTTACAAAATTGAAGAAGACTCTAAAGGTTCTAATCTAATTGCTGTCAGTAGAAATAGAACCGGTTCAGATGAAACATTTTTGGCCATCAATACTCATCAACCTTTAGAAGGGCCAACCTCATGGTATGAAGCACATTTGGTAAGTGAAGAAGGCACCAATATCATAGGAGCTGCATTTCCTGGAACACCCTGTATACTCACTGGTGCAAACGAATATTTAGGATGGACCCATACTGTAAACTACCCAGATAAAGCAGATGTATATGCATTAGAAATGCATCCAAAAAAGAAAAATGTGTATATGGTTGATGGTAAGCCTTATGCATTAGAAAAATTTAAAGCAAAACTTACGCTAAAATTTCTTGGAATAAATATATCTGTTAAGAAAAAGTTTTACAAAAGTATTTATGGTCCAACCTTAAAAAACAAAACTGGGTTCTATGCTGTTAGAACACCAAGTACTACAAATATTACAGCCATAGAGCAGTGGTGGAAAATGAATAAGGCCACTAATTTTTCAGAATTTTATGAAGCCTTAGAAATGAAAGCATTGCCAGGCTATAATATTGGATATGCAGATAGGAACGATACTATTTTTTACATTTCAAATGGTAAAATTCCCATAAGAGCAAAAGGCTATGATTGGACAGATGTGGTTCCTGGAAATACTCGAGAGACCTTATGGGATTCGTATTATGATATAAAAGATTTACCACAAGTTGTTAAGCCTAAATCTGGTTTTGTCTATAATGCTAACCATAGCCCATTTAAATCCTCTAGTGAAGCAGACAATCCAATTGCTGAAAATTTTGCCAAGGAAATGAATTTTGAAACCTATGACAATAACCGCTCTACAAGGCTTTTGCAATTGTTAGAGGAAGAAGAGCAAATAGATTATAAACGTTTTAAACGCATTAAATACGATCATCAATTACCAACTCCACTCCAATACAATTACATGGATCTAAACCCATTGTTTGATATGAAAGTTGAGGATTACCCTGAGGTAAGTACCCTGTTAACAGACATTCAAAATTGGGATAGAATTACCAATCCAGCTTCCTATGGGGCTGGTGCATATGCTTCTTTGTATTATCAGCTCACTCCTTTTTATTATCAACTTGGAAAAGATCGTGTTTTTACCAAGGAGTCTTTATATGAAGCTTTAAAAATTACAAAAACACATTTAAAAACCTATTTTAATACAGAGCGAATACAACTTGGTGAATTTCAAAAATTAGTAAGAGGAAATAAAGAGCTGCCTATTTTTGGACTTCCCGATGTAGTAACTGCAATGAAAGGTGAACCATATAAAGACGGAAAAGTTAAAATTACTCATGGAGAATCGTATATTGGTTTAGTTAGATTTACTCCAAACAAAACCTATTATGAGTCTGTTATATCTTTCGGTAATAGTCGAAGACCAGAAAGCCCTCATTACACAGATCAAATGGAATTATATTCAAATTTTGAAACAAAAACAATGTCATTTGATCGATCAGATGTTATGAAAACTGCAAAAAGAGTATATGCTCCAAAGTAGTAGTTTTGTAAAATTAGTTAGTCGAAAATTGTATAATCTACTTTTTTTGAATTAAGACGGTTCATTTTTGATGTAAAATGATCTGTCAAGGTTTTTCGAAAAGTGTGATTTTCTTGTAAACAGTCTTTCTGGGCAGCATCTATAATAGTGAGATAAGTAAAATAGTTCGTATTACTTTCAACTCCACCAGCTATAACTGTAAATAAATCATTGTATGTATCGAACAGCTTAACGTTTTGCCAGACAAATCTTTTCAATGTTTTTTGATGTGTGCCTTCTAGTTTTTTGGTCCATTTTCCATGGTCTATATACATAAGTTTTATTGCGTCTTTTGCAGATTTTATGTCGTAAAACCTTAGTTCATTAACAAGAACAGTGTCTTTTTCTACTAGGATTGGTGTGGAAATAATTTTAAATTGTGAATAGAACTTTTTTCTTGAAACCTCTGTAGTTGAAGAACAACCAAAAATGAAAAGTGCAAAGAAAAGATAGATGTAATTTCTCATGTAACTCTATTAAACAACTTTTTTCTCAATAGCTAAAAAATGAGTTACTTTATCTTTATATAAAGGAATAATTTTCACTTTACATTTATATGGAGTCTTGTCTTTTCTATAATTGACAATAACCTCTGTAAATGGTTTTAGAAGTTCAAGTTTAGTTCTAATTCTCTTTCTAGTTATTCTCTGAGTGTTTTCACCTTGTAAAAAATTTGGAGTTTTCTTCAACGCAAATTTTTTTGAATAGCCAGTCATTTCAGTAAATCCTTTATTTACCCAAAGTATTTTTTGATTAATGTCTGTAATAATTAGCGCTTCAAAATCTTGGTTTTTAAAAATACTATCAATTTCATTTTTCCATTTCGTTTTTTTAGCAAAATATTTTACATGTTCAATATCATTCAAAGTTTTCGAATTCTCAATTATAGTACTAAAATCTTCACTAAAAACATCCCAGCTTTTAAGAGGCATAATACTTTGATTTGAAGTAGATGTTTCAGAGATAAGCTCTTTATAATCAGTATCTTGTGAGGAGTCTAGATAGATGTCTAGAGCCATCATATTGGAAATGTTATATTTCATTTTTCTTGTTTTTAACTAAAAAATCGAATATTTTTAAAACTTTACGAAGATATTGAAATCTCAAAACATTAAAAAGTAAATTATACGGTTTAACATACTTGCAAAGCTTGATGCACCATCAAAAATTATTTATTTATCTTTAAAAATTATGAAAAAATATATTTTATCCCTAGACCAGGGAACTACCAGTTCACGAGCCATAGTTTTTGATAAACAAGGAAACATTGTTTCTATTGCTCAGAAAGAATTTACACAATACTTCCCAAAGCCAGGATGGGTAGAGCACGATCCAAATGAAATTTGGTCTACTCAAGTTGGTGTTGCAGCTGAGGCCATTACAAAAGAAGGATTAACTTCCCAGAATATTGCAGGAATTGGTATTACCAATCAGCGAGAAACTCTAGTGGTTTGGGATAGAAAAACAGGTAAACCTGTCTACAATGCAATAGTTTGGCAAGACAAAAGAACCTCAGACTTTTGTGACGAACTTAAAGCCGAGGGGAAGAGTGAATTCATTAGAGAAAAAACGGGTTTGGTTATAGATGCTTATTTTTCAGCTACAAAAGTAACTTGGATTTTAGATCATGTAGAAGGTGTACGAGAACGCGCAGAAGCAGGTGATTTAATTTTAGGAACTATAGATACCTGGTTAATCTGGAATTTTACAAAAGGAGAACAGCATGTAACCGATGTTACCAATGCCTCCAGAACAATGCTTTTTAATATTCATACCATGAATTGGGATGAAGAATTATTGGCATTATTTAGGATTCCAAAAAGTATGTTACCTCAAGTAAAACAATCAAGTGAGGTGTATGCCTCTACAAAGCCATCATTTTTTGGAGAAAAAATACCTATTTCGGGAATTGCAGGAGATCAGCAAGCCGCTCTTTTTGGTCAGATGTGCACCAAAAAAGGAATGGTAAAAAACACCTATGGAACAGGATGTTTTATGCTTATGAATATTGGTGAAAAACCAATTATCTCTAAAAATAATTTATTAACCACAGTTGCTTGGAAAATTAATGGCAAAACACACTATGCATTAGAAGGGAGTATCTTTATTGCAGGAGCTGTAGTTCAGTGGTTGCGAGATGGCTTAAAAATTATAAGAACCTCTCAAGAGGTGGAAGCACTGGCTAGTTCTGTTTCAAGTTCTGAAGGTGTTTATTTTGTTCCTGCCTTTGCAGGTTTGGGTGCACCCCATTGGAATCAGCAAGCACAAGGCACTCTGTTTGGCTTAACCAGAGGAAGTACAGATGCTCATATTGCTAGAGCAGCTATAGAATCTATAGCTTTTCAAACCATGGATGTACTAAAAGCGATGGAAGCAGATGCTGGAATCGCCGTTAAAGAATTACGAGTAGACGGAGGTGCTACCATAAACAACATGCTTATGCAATTTCAATCCGATGTTTTAAATACGACAACTGTTCGTCCAAAAGTTGTAGAAACCACAGCTATGGGAGCCGCTTTTTTAGCTGGGTTGGCTGTAGGATATTGGGAAAGTCCAGAAGAAATTCAAGACATTTGGCAGATAGACACCACGTTTACACCAAGTCACTCAAGAGAACCCATAGACAAACAAATTAAAGGGTGGTACAAAGCCATAGAAGCATTAGAGTACTGGACAAAAATTAATAAGTAAAAACAAAAAACTATGACACCATTTATTGCTGAAATTATTGGAACCGCATTACTCATTATTTTAGGAGGTGGTGTAGTAGCCAATGTAGAATTGAATAAAACCATAGGGAACAACAGTGGATGGATCGTAGTTACTACAGGTTGGGCATTGGCTGTATATGTTGGCGTTGTCGTTACGGCACCCTTTAGTGGCGCACATCTAAATCCAGCAGTAACTATAGGTTTAGCCCTCGCTGGAGAATTTGAATGGGCATTAGCACCCTCTTACATAGTGGCCCAAATGTTAGGAGCTATGTTAGGTGCCACTATAGTTTGGTTGGTATATAAAAATCATTTTGATGCCACAAAAGACGGAGACACGAAGAAGGCAGTTTTTTGCACCGCTCCTGCAATACGAAATCCATTTTTTAATTTATTAGGAGAAGTTGTGGGTACTTTTGTATTGGTGTTTACCATTCTAAATTTTACTGATGCAGCTATGGCAGACTCAAATGAAATAGTAGGTTTAGGTTCATTAGGTGCTCTTCCAGTTGCTTTTTTAGTGTGGGCTATTGGTCTTTCTCTAGGAGGTACAACAGGTTATGCAATAAATCCGGCAAGAGATTTAGGTCCAAGACTTATGCATGCAATTTTACCCATAAAAGAAAAAGCATCTAATGACTGGGGGTATTCATGGATACCAGTATTAGGGCCAATTATTGGGGCATCACTAGCTGCAGTGCTCGCCGTGTTTTTAGCTTAAAAACAATAATTTTTATCCTATAATTCTCCCTACTTTTGCGTTTTTAAAACTCACAAAAATTATGCAACACATTGCCTCACCTTTTACACTGCCCAACGGTTCAATTTTAAAAAACAGAATTGCCAAATCTGCAATGAGTGAGAATTTTGGAACCAAGCATCATGCTCCAAGTAAAGGGTTAATCCATGCCTATAAAGTATGGGCAAAAGGAAATCCCGGACTTTTAATTACGGGAAATGTTATGGTAGATGCTAAAGCACTAGGAGAAGCAAGAAATGTAGTCGTAGAAGATTATAAGCATTTCGAAGAATTAAAGGCATGGGCAAAAGCTATTGAAGGCACAGGAGTTCATATTTGGCCACAGATAAATCATCCGGGACGTCAGGCATTTTCGGCAATTAATAGAGTAGTAGTTGCACCCTCTGCCATTCCACTAAAAATGGGTGGTGCATCAAAAATGTTTACCCTACCCAAGGCGTTAACTGAAGAAGAAATTTGGGATATTATTAAACGTTTTGGTACTACAGCAAGAATATGTAAAGAAGCAGGCTTTACAGGTTGTCAAATTCATGGAGCTCATGGATATTTGGTAAGTCAGTTTCTATCTCCTAATAGTAATGTTAGAACAGATCAATGGGGAGGTACATTAGAAAATAGAGCACGCTTTGTATTAGAGATTTATAGAGAAATACGTCGTCAGGTGGGTGCAGATTACCCTGTAGGGATTAAAATTAATTCTGCAGATTTTCAACGAGGAGGTTTTACAGAGGAAGAATCTATGAAAGTTATTCAATTGTTAGGAAATGAAGGAATGGATTTGATAGAAATCTCCGGAGGTACTTATGAAAGACCTGCCATGATCAAAGGAAATCGTAAAAAAAGTACCGAAGAGCGAGAAGTTTATTTTTTGGAGTACATAGAAAAAGCTAGAAAATTAACCAAAACCCCTCTATTACTTACA
>CALKFR010000021.1 GCA_938084555.1 uncultured Flavobacteriaceae bacterium
ATCACATGTGTATATTTATTTAATTGTTTTTTTACTGCTTTAGCAACTTTAGGATGTTGATGCCCAAGGCTATTGGCTGATACTCCAGCAACAAAATCTAAGTATTTTTTCCCTTTGGTGTCATAAATATAAGATCCTTTAGCTTTTTTTATCTCAATTGATAATGGATAAGGGCTTGTTTGTGCTTGATATGTTAAGAAATCATTTTTCACCACTAGAATTTATAGGTTTATTTAATTTCTGTTTGGATCTTTTTTTCTCCTTCCCTTAGAAACTGATTTTCTTTATTATTCATTTTCACTTTACTATTTTTTAAAAAAATATCTTCTTTTGTTTTTGGTTGTTCAGATTCTCTCCATATAAAACCTTTTAAACGTTTCTCATTTTCTGGATACAATGAGGGAGGGTAGGTTTTACCATCAGACATATTTAAGCATTTAATTTCATTAATTTCACTATCTAATAAATCAAATTCGATATTACTACAATATTGTTTAGTGATGGTTTCTAAAACCCCTTCATCATTTCTATTGAAGTTAATTGCTTCTCCATTTCCTTTAACTAAAAGGGTTTTTAGTTGATTATCAATAAATTTACCATACATATTTCTACCTTTTATTTGGTTGAATTTTTCTGGATCTATTGAATCTTTTTGAATAATAAATGAGTTTCCTAATATTTTTAAAGAATCTAATTTTTCTGTTTCTGTATTAGTTAATAGTTTAATACTATCTCCAGTTATTTGACTTTTTTCAGACCATAATATTGGATCTACATACATTTTTGTAATACCTGTTGATTGATTTGTGTGCAAAGAATCACATTTGCCTTGAAGATCTAATTTAAAAATCTTCACATTGTTATATGAACGAATAATTCTGTGTTCTTTTTTACCAGTAACAAGAAGCGTATCACCATGGATAAAAGTTGAATCATTTTCTACAACAGAAATTGCTACAGCTCTTTTAATCATATAAATTGAATCTTTTTTTTGAAAATATTCTGCATAATTTCCTCTGGCCATAAAATTTTCAGCAGTATCTATTACCTTAATATTATTTGTAGCTGAAGCAAATCCGCGAACTTTATCGTAGTATAAACTATCACCTTCGATAGTACGATCATCCAAATAAAGCTTGGCATTTTTTACAAAATGTGAAATATCTGTTTTGGTATTGTAAAACCCTCTTTCAGAATATATTTTATTATTATCTTTTTGATTAGTTATGGTAGATGGGCCATATAAAAAAGCATGTCCTGAATTTGTATAATAGTCTAAATGATTTGAAGCTATAATATTATCCGGATTGGTAACAGTAACTTTAGTTGTTGCAGTAAATTTCTTTTTTTTCAAATAGTAATTTCCGTTTTTACTTTCTAAAACATTAGTTTCATCTTTAATAACTGCATGATCTTTATAAAATAGTAATTGACTAGCTCTATTAAAATAGAGTGTATCTGTTGTTAAAGTCATGGTAGGATCCTCTAAAACAACGCTCCCCCAAGAAACAGATTTTTTAAAATTTGCATCGTAATCTACGTAATTACTATATTGTTTTACTGTATCCCCCTGGTTGATTATTACATTACCAATGGCTTTAAAAAAGTTTTCTTTTTTATAATAAAAGGCTTTTTGTGATGTTAATATAGCCCCTGCATGAATCATTTTTACATTTCCTATAAGTACTGTAGCTCCGGGATATTTTTCTTCATCAACAAATTGCAAATCTGCATCATATATAATTTTCTTCTGCTGAGAAAATCCTGAAGATGTAATTAAAACAAGAAATATGATCAGTAATTTTTTCAAATTTTTAATTTCTTTTGGCTAAAATACTGAAATGACAACCGTAATTTTCTTAATTATACTATAAAACTATCTAATAATGGTTTGCTTTCTATCAGGACCTACAGATACAATTTTAACAGGTACACCAGTTTCTTTTTCAACAAAAGCTACATAATCAAGTAAGTTTTGAGGCAATTGTTCTTCAGAAGTCATCTTTGTTAAATCTTCATTCCATCCCTTAAATTCAGAATAATTTACAGAAACATTTTCTGGTTCAATATTATACGGTAAATGACTAATTTCCTTTCCTTTATAGTTGTAGGATGTACAAACTTTTAATGTTTTAAACCCAGAGAGAACATCACCTTTCATCATCATTAGTTGGGTAACTCCATTAATATCTACAGCATATTTTAAAGCTACTAAGTCTAACCATCCACAACGTCTTGGTCTTCCTGTAGTTGCACCAAACTCATGACCAACTTTTGCCATTTTTGCTCCATCTTTATCAAACAATTCCGTTGGGAAAGGGCCAGAACCAACACGTGTTGTATAGGCTTTGAATATGCCAAAAACTTCTCCAATTCTATTTGGAGCTACACCTAAGCCAGTACAAGCTCCAGCTGCAGTTGTATTTGAAGAGGTAACATAGGGATAAGTTCCAAAATCTATATCTAATAAGGAGCCTTGAGCCCCCTCAGCTAGTATCGTTTTCTTTTCTTTAACCGCATTGTTTAAAAATTCTTCACTATCGATAAATTGTAGTCTTCTTAATTTATCAACGCCTTTACAAAATTCTTCCTCTAACTCTTTTAAATTGTATTGAATGTCTACATTGAAAAAATCTAACATTTTGATATGCTTGGAAGTTAGTGCTTCATACTTATCTTTCCAATTCTCCATTTCTAAATCTCCAATTCTCATTCCATTTCTACCTGTTTTATCCATATATGTTGGACCAATACCTTTGAGAGTAGAACCAATTTTAGCTTTACCTTTAGAAGTTTCAGAGGCAGCATCTAGCAATCGGTGAGTTGGTAAAATTAAATGTGCCTTTCTTGATATGAGTAACTTTGATTCATAATCTATGTTATGTTTATCAAGATTTTCTAATTCTTTTTTAAAAATAACTGGATCTATAACAACACCATTTCCAACAACATTTAAAGCACTTTTATGAAATATTCCTGAAGGAATAGTATGTAAAACATGTTTATGTCCATCGAAAATAAGAGTATGTCCAGCATTTGGCCCTCCTTGAAATCTTGCTATAATATCATAGTTCTTGGTAAGAACATCTACAATTTTTCCTTTTCCTTCATCTCCCCATTGAAGACCAAGTAATAAATCTACCCCCATGTAATTTAATTCTAAAAATTAGTTTTTTGATTGTTTTTTTGTTCCGTAAAAGTATAGTGAATGATTATGAATGTTTATATCAAAAACTTCTTCTATTGTTTTTTTTATTACTTGAATTCTAGGATCACAAAACTCTTTTACTTCTCCAGTATCCGTAAGAATTACGTGGTCATGTTGTTTGTCAAAATAACTTTTTTCATAACGAGCCATTGACTGACCATCAAATTGATGTTTTCTAACAAGACCACAATCAAGCAATAAATCAATTGTATTGTATAGTGTTGCTCTACTGACCCGGTAATTTTTATTTTTCATATTGATATATAGAGATTCTATATCAAAATGATCATCTACATCATAGATTTCTTGTAAGATTGCGTATCTCTCCGGAGTTTTCCTGTGCTTGTTCTCTTCTAAAAAGGTTGTGAATACCTTTTTTACAACTTCTTGATTGTTTTTTGAGACCATAATATCACTTTATAAGTAAACAAATTTAATGTTATTATTGTTATAAATAAATGTTTTTGTAGAAGGTTATTTACATAGTATTAACACGTTGTACTTTTTTCACACCCTCTACCTTTTTTATTCTTTCTATCAACTTGTTGAGTTGGGTTCTATTTTTTACACTGATAGATAATTTACCATCAAAAATACCCTCATTTCCAGCAATATTTATACTATGAATAAATACATCCATAGTATTGGAGATGATTTTAGTTAAATTATTTACAATTCCCTTATTATCCTCTCCACTTACTTTTAATATGGCTTTGAATTCTTGATTTGTAGAATCTATCCATTTGGCTTTTATAACTCTATAGGCATAGTTAGATTGGAGTGAAATTGAATTTGGACAATCATTTTTATGAATTTTAATTCCTTCATTTATAGTAATAAAACCAAATACTTTATCTCCCGGAATAGGCTTACAACATTTAGATGCAGAGTAATCTAATTTTTCCTCCTCTGTTCCAAAAACAAGATCATCATATTTAGTAGAAACTTCTTCTTTGTTAATTAATTCTTTGGAAGGACCTCTAGTTAAGCGTTTCTTAAAGAAGTTTACAATAGTATTATTTCTCTGACTTACAAAATTCTTTAGTTGAGTATTATCAATTGCTCCATTACCAATTCTGAAAAATAAATCAAAGCTGGTTTTTAATTTAAAAAAAACAACTAATTCATTTAAAGACTTTTCATTAAAGTTAATTTTTAAGTGTCTTAATTTTCTGGCTAAAATTGCTTTACCTTCCTCTGCTATCTTCTTTTCTTGTTCTTTTAATGCCGTTTTAATTTTTGTTCTAGCCCTGGCAGTAATCACAAAATCTAACCAGCGAGCATTAGGTTTGTTATTAGAGGATGTAAATACCTCTATTTGATCACCACTTGAGAGCTCAAAACTCAGAGGAACTAATTTTCCATTTACTTTTACACCTCTACATTTTAATCCAATATCTGTATGAATTGAAAAAGCAAAATCTAAAGCTGAAGCACCTTTAGGTAAAGATTTTAGATCCCCCTTAGGAGTAAATACATAAATTTCTTTAGCGTACAAGTTTAATTTAAAATCTTCTACAAAATCAACCGCATTAATGCTTTGATTTTCAAGAGTTTCTTTTAATCGGTTTAACCAGCCATCGAGACCATTATCACTTTCTTTGCCTTGTTTGTATTTAAAATGAGCAGCATAACCTTTTTCTGCTATTTCATCCATTCTACTTGATCGAATTTGAACTTCTACCCATTTTGCTTCAGGCCCAACTACCGTAATGTGTAATGCTTCATATCCTGTAGATTTTGGTTGAGAAATCCAGTCTCTAAGTCGAGAGGGGTTTGGTTTAAAATAATCTGTAACTATTGAATAAATTTTCCAAGCATCAAATTTTTCATCTTTTGAGTAAGGTTCGTAAATTATTCTTATAGCGAACTTATCATAAACTTCATCAAAAGAAACATTTTGCTTACGCATCTTTCTTCTTATTGAATATATAGATTTAAATCGCCCTTTAATTTGATATTTAAAACTTTCTTTACTTAAACCACTATTTAAAGTGTTTTCAAATGATTTTATATAGTTATCTTGTTCTTCTTTACTTTCACTTATTTTACTCAAAATATCATTGTATACGTCAGGTTCGGTATATTTTAGACCTAAATCCTCTAATTCAGTCTTTATATTATACAATCCCAAACGATGTGCTAACGGAGCATAAATATATATAGTTTCAGAAGCAATTTTTACTTGTTTGTAAAAAGGCATTGCATCCATGGTTTGCATGTTGTGCAATCTGTCTGCTACTTTAATTAAAATTACACGAACATCATCGTTTAAAGTGAGCAACATTTTTCTGAAATTTTCAGCTTGTATAGAATAATCTTTATCTTTTTTTAGACTTGAAATTTTAGTAAGCCCACTTACAATCCTTGCCACAGTCTCTCCAAATAAACGCTCTATATCATCCAGTGTGTGTTTTGTGTCTTCAACTACATCATGTAATAAAGCAGCTACAATAGATACAGCACCTAATCCAATTTCATTAGCTACTATTTTTGCAACAGATATCGGATGAAAAATATAGGGTTCACCAGTTTTTCTTCTCTGGCTAGAATGGGCTTCAACAGCTAAGTTAAATGCTTTTCTTATCATTAATTTATCTGATCTAGATAGCGTTTGATAAGTTTCTTTCAAGAGGTTTTTGTAGCGTTTTGCTATTTCCTTATTTTCTTCCTCTATGGATGCCTTGTAGTTCACTAATTAGTATATGTATATCAAGAAAAAATTTAATAGAATAGTATTTTTAAAGCAAGTTATGAATGTAATATAAAAATTATATTTGAGCAAATTTTTAGACTCAGTTTATTGCTTTAAGTTTTTAATTCTATTAATTAATGTTGGGTGTGAATGATGAATAAAAACGTATAGAAAATGTGGTGTTAAGTTACTTAAACTATTTTTAGATAGCTTTTTTAAGGAACTAATCAATGGCTCACTAGCAAATGTTTTTTTAGCATAATTGTCAGCTTGATATTCAAATTTTCTAGACATGTAATTCATAAACATTCCCGTAACTTCAGACATTGGTGAATATAAAATTCCAAATGAAATTAAACCAACGTGAAAGCTGGGAATTGTTACTCCTAAAGCCAACGAAAATATTGGTGTATTAATAAATAACGATAGTATGAATAAAGTAATACCAGTAATTATAATTGAGGCTATTAAATTAAAAATGATGTGTTTTTTTTTGTAATGTCCTACTTCATGTGCTAGTACAGCAACAATTTCATCATTTTCTAAATTGCTAATTAGTGTATCATAAAGCGTAATTCGTTTTTGACTTCCAAAACCAGAAAAATAAGCATTAGCTTTTGTTGAACGTTTTGATCCATTAATTACAAAAATATTGTTCAATTTAAATCCTACGGAATTTGTATACTTTGTTATGGCCTCTTTAAGTTCTCCATCCTTTAAAGTGGTTTGTTCATTAAATAATGGAACTATAAGTTTAGAATAAAATATATTCACAAATAAAGAAAAAATAGTAATTAACCCCCATGTGTAAAGCCAAAAATAAACACCTGTAAATTCATGAAACCAAGTAATTAAAGCTAAAATAGTTCCACCTAAAGTAATAGTCATAAAAAGCCCTTTTAACTTGTCTAAAAAAAAAGTTTTTTTACTAGTTTTATTAAATCCAAAATTTTCTTCAATCACAAAAGTTTTATATAATGAAAATGGAATACTAATAATATCACTTCCAATAATTATAATTCCAAAAAAAATTAAAGTTATGCTTATAATATTATTAGAAAACTCTCTCGCAATACTATCTACAATTGAAAATCCATTAAAAAAGAAAAAACTAAGTGTGGTAATTAAAGAAAACAATGAAGTTATTTTACTAAAATTATGATTAGTTTTTTTATAGGATTGGGATTTTTGGTATTCATCAATTTCATAAACATCATAAACTTCACTGGGTATTGTATCAGTAAAATGTTTAGCATTTAAATCATTTAAAACAGTGTCTAAAACATATTTTATTAATAATATGGTTATAAGAATATAAAATAGAGTAGTGGGTTCCATTATTTATTAATCTTTTTTCTGGCATACATTGCAGCACCTATTATTCCTGCATTATTTTTAAATTTAGCAACTTTAATCTTAACATCTGTGTTTAAGTATTGTTTAAACTTATTATATTTTTTACTAATACCACCACCTATGATTATTAGATTTGGTGAAAATATAGTTTTGATATATTGTAATAAAATATCAAATCGAAGAGCCCATTCTTGTAGCGTTAATTCTTCTTTTTTTCTTATAGAATCTGCACAAAAAAATTCAATTATTTCTCCATCTCTATGAAGTAATTTACCTATTTCTAAATTAGGGATTAATTTTCCATTGTAAAATAAGCCAGAACCTATTCCAGTTCCAATAGTAATTACCAAAACCACTCCCTTTTTTCCTTTACCTGCTCCTAAAGATATTTCAGCCATACCTGCTAAATCAGCATCATTACTTACATAAAAAGGAATCTCACAAATATTTTTAAAAAAATCATCAACTTGAATGTTTTTCCACTTTGAACTTAAATTACCAGAATGAATACATTTTCCATCTATCATTGTGGTCGGAAAACTGCATCCAACAGCTTTTTTCCAGTTAAAATATGTTTTCATTTCTTTAATAACTTGAGCAATAGCTTCAGGTGTTGCTGGTTTTGGTGTAGCTATTCTATGCCTTTCAGAAATTAATTCACCTGTTTTTGTATCAACAATTGCAGCTTTAATTCCAGAGCCACCAATATCCATACCTAGTATTTTCATGTAAATGTTATTTAAAGTTTCGTTGTCTTTTTGCCTCAAAAAGTAAAATTGCAGCGGCTACAGATACATTCATTGAGTCAATTTCTCCTTGCATAGGAATATTAATATTTTTTGTTGAATGCTCTCTCCAAATCTGAGTTAACCCATTAGCTTCAGTACCAACAATTATAGCTGAAGCCTCTTTGTAATTTTCATGGGTATACAGGTTAGAGTTTTGTAATGTAGCTGCAAACATTTTTATATTATTTTCTTTAAAAAAACTTATGATTTTTTCAGAGGAAGAGCTGAAAATATTTTTTGTAAAAACACTACCCACACTAGATCGTATGACATTAGGATTATATTGGTCTGTCTTTGGATCAGCTAAAATTATAGCATCAACATTGGCGGCATCTGCTGATCGAATCATTGCTCCAATATTACCTGGTTTTTCAACACCTTCAATTACTAATAGCAGTGGATTTTTATTTTTAAATAGTAAAGAGTTTAACTCAGTATGTTTTGATTTGACTAATGCTATAATTCCTTCTGTAGATTCTCTGTAAGCTATTTTTTTATAAACCTCAGGACTGATCTCAATTATTTCTTTAACTTTAAACTGTTTTAGATAATGATGCTCTATTTTTTGTGGAATAAATAGAAGTGACTCAATTTCAAAATTACCTTTAAGAGCAAGTTCAATCTCTCTTTTTCCTTCAACCACAAATAATTGTTGTTTTTTTCTTTCCCGAGATTTCTCTTGAAGTTTAAGAATATTTTTTATGAGAGGATTTTGAGGACTTTGTATTTGTTTCATTTTAATTTGAAACATTTAGTGTTAGTTACAAATTTATACTTTTTAATTGTTTCAAATGGAATTTTTACAAAAAAAAAGACTCCATAATTAGGAGTCTTTTACAAATATTATTCAGTTTTATATTTATTGGAATAGCGTTTCCATAATTTTGTTTGGTGAGATTTTAAACTTACATTTCTTCCTTGTATAAATGCTTCAGTTAAAATATTTCCCCTCATATCAAGGGCATCACCCTCAGAAATAAACAAAGTAGCGTCTTTACCTAACTCAAGAGTTCCAACAGTATCTTCAATTCCAAGAATTTTTGCCGCATTGCTAGTAATTAATTTAACAGCATCTTCTCTATTAAGTCCGTGTGCAGCAAATGTACCCGCGTAAAATGGTAAATTTCGTGTATTCATTCTCTCCATTTGCCCTTCCATACCAATACCAACTAAAATTCCTAAATCAGTTAATGTTTTTGCAATTGTGTATGTGTAGTCATAGGCATCATCTTCACTTTCTGGGTTTCTATGAGGTCTTTCAAGGAGTACTGGTATATTGTGTTTAACGAGTAGGCTTGAAACTTTTTCAGCTTCATGTCCATTAACTAAAACTATATTGTTAATTCCTAAATCCTTAGCCATAGTAACAGCATCTGTAATTTCTCTTTGCCCACTAGCATGAACAAAAAGTTTTTGAGTTCCAAGGAATAATCCTTTAGTTGAAGAAAAGGGCAAATTCTTTATAGAATTATCATTATTGTGATACTGTTTTGCATTTTTAAAAAAAGATACTATATCCTGTGTTTTTTTTAGGTAGTTTTTGTCTGGTTTTAGAGCTGGATCTTCACCAAGCCACCATCTTCCAGATGTGAAACTAGACGGCCAATTCATATGTATTGCATCATCATTTTTAAGGGAAGCATCCTCCCAATTCCATGCATCTAATTGAACAATAGATGAAGTTCCTGATATTGTGCCTCCACGAGGTGTGATTTGAGCCATTAAAACTCCGTT
>CALKFR010000022.1 GCA_938084555.1 uncultured Flavobacteriaceae bacterium
TCTGAAAATAAAGAAATGGTATAGTCTGCACATTCTAATGCTGTTGCATTCCCTAAAGGAGACATTTTATCTGCATAAGCTAAAAAACCTTCAAAACCTTTTACACCGCTACCTGCAGTAGTGGGTGTTGGAGATTGAGAAATGGTCTTAACTCTTACCTTATGATCTCTACCAAAGAAATATCCAAAACTACGTGCTATACTCTCTAAATAAGCTTTATTATCTGCCATGTCATTATAGTCTGGAAAAACACGTTGAGCTGCCATGTAGGTTAACGCTACAATACTACCCCACTCACTCATCGCCTCTTTATTATACAATACATTCATTACTTTGTGGAAAGACACCGCCGAAACGTCCCAACCTTTTGTGGTAAAATCATACTTAGGATCTGTATATAGCTTTCCTTTTCTTACGTTTACAGACATGCCAATAGAATGCAAAACAAAATCAATTTTACCTCCTAAAATTTCCATGGATTTTTCAATTAGATTCTCTAGATCTTCCATAGAAGTTGCATCTGCAGGAATAATTTGAGAATCTGTTTTTGCAGCTAATTCTTTAATTGTTCCCATTCTCATGGCTATTGGCGCATTAGTTAATACAAACTCTGCCCCTTCTTCGTGAGCTCTTTCTGCAGTTTTCCATGCAATAGAGTTTTCGTCTAATGCTCCAAAAATAATTCCCTTTTTTCCTTTTAATAAATTATAAGACATCTCTTAAATTGTTTGTTTTTTAATTGTGGGCAAATATAATCGTTTAATTTTTACCTTTCTACTTTTTATATTCTATTTGAATAACTACTAATTTCAAAAAAATAAAAATCAACTATTAATTAAGGAGCTCTCTTGCGTGGGTTAATGCACTGTCTGAAATATTTTTACCACTCAACATTTCTGCAATTTCAACAATTCTTTCATCTTCAGACAATTGTTTTAAATTTGTAGTGATACTATTATTAACCTCTTCTTTATAAACCTTATAATGCTGATTGCCTTTGGCTGCAATTTGTGGGATATGTGTAATTGTGATTACTTGCATCTGCTTACTCATCTGAGACATAATATGAGCCATTTTATTGGAAATCTCTCCTGAGACACCACTATCGATTTCATCAAAAATAATAGTTGGCAACTGGCTATTCTCAGATAAAATCTTTTTGATAGCCAACATTACTCGAGACAGCTCACCGCCAGAAGCCACTTTTTTTAGCTCTCCATATTGCCCTCCTTTATTAGCAGAAAACAAAAATTCTAAACTGTCTTTTCCGTTCTTGTAGTAATTTTCTGATAGTGTATTTTTTATCTGAAAACGCGCGTGAGGCATTCCTAAATCTGCTAATATATCTGCTAACTGTTTTGATAATTTTAAAATGATTTTACTTCTAGCATCTGAAATTTTTAAAGCTACTGCATCTAAATTATTAGCTATTTTATTTACAATAGTTTCTTGGTCCAGTAAACTTTGTTCGGCATTTTCTACTGTATTAACTTTTTTAAACAACTCTGATTGGATAGTTAATAACTCTGAAATTGAATTGACGTAGTGTTTTTTTTGTAGGTTATAAATCAATTGCAAACGATCATTTAATTGATCTGCTTCAGTTGGATTAAAATCTACGGTTTCATAGGCCGTTTCAATTTCTCTAATAATATCATCTGATTCAATTTTAACACTCGAAATTCTGTCTAAAAGTTCTTGATATTCTGCAGCATAGGAGGCTATTTTGGATAGTTTTTGCTCTAATGAATACAAAAGATTTTGAATTCCAATATTCTCATCAGTTGTTAATTGGAGGGCTTCTGATAAATTTTGTTGAATCTCTTCTACATTATTTATTTTATCTAACTTCTCCTCCAGCAACTCTTGTTCATCTTCAACTAGTTTGGCTTCCAATAGTTCTTTGTATAAATGAGCATTATAATCGTATTGAAGAAGAGCATCTCTTTGAGCCTGTTGAATTTCTTTTAGTTTCTTTTTTTCTTTGGTATAACTTGCTAATCTACTCTTGTATGAGCTTAACCTACTTTCATTATTAGCAACAGCATCCAATAACTGAAATTGAAACTGTTGATCAGAAACTTGAAGCGTTTGATGTTGTGAGTGAATGTCTATAAGTCTTCCCCGTAGAGTTGTTAAAACCAAAAGAGTTACGGGAGTGTCATTTACAAAAGCTCTTGATTTTCCTGAAGGAAGAATTTCTCTTCTTAAAATAGTATTAGGCTCATAATCTATATCTTCTGTTTCAAAAAATTCTTGTAAATTGTAGTTTTTAATAGATAAAACAACTTCCACAACACACTTTTTGTGGGTATTTTTTAAAGTAGAGGAATCTGCTCTATTCCCTAAAACTAACCCAAGCGCACCTAATAAAATTGATTTACCAGCTCCTGTTTCTCCAGTAATTATGGAAAGTCCTGAAGAAAAATCAATGTGTAGCTCATTGATTAATGCGTAATTTTTTATAGTGATTGATGCTAACAAATACCTTAAGTTTTGAGCATTAAATGTAATTAATTTTTCGGATAATAAACCTCTTTGCTGTGAAGATTTGCATTGATTTTTTGTTTGCTATAATACAATTCAAAAAACCTATCATTTGCCCAATTTTCATATAAATTTCTATAAAAAATACTATTTGGATCTCCAGATTGCCCTGGAGAATTAGTAGCTTTAGAGTTATCCCAATCTTTTGTGTCTATGACAACTCTGAAGCTTGCACCAGAAGACTGACTTAAATTTGAGCTTGCTGAACCAGGGGTATAAGCATTACCTCCTTTTGGATAAGTTTTAAAGCTTACCATATTGTAAAGTGAATCGTTAACAATATGTTGAAGAGGATGTTTTATTTTGATGTGTTTGTAGTCTTCTTGCCCGTAAACCCATTTACTTGTCTCAGTTCCTAACTTAGATTTTAGCTCATTTATAGAAATTACAAATGTATTTATAAGGAACTCATCACGTTCCTTAACAGCTAACTTGTTAATATTATCTATGATTTTGAACAATTGAATTTTCAACATTCCCTTTACATTATCTGGTACATATTTCTTATGAAATTCTCTAATGATAGTTCGTTCCCAATTCACATAAATAGTAGCTTCTACTGAGGTTGTTGCAAGTTTATTATCCCAAGTTAAAAGCTTATCAAAATAATTTTTATGGGTGGAATCTAATTGACTATGATCTATCATTTTAATCAACTGCTCTGAGGGTAATGAATGATAATCTATTTGTAAATCTATCATGTCTTGCATCGTAAATTTATGACTTGAATCCTTTGAAAGCACACTATTTACTCTATCTCCTCTATAAGGATCTGACCATGAAAAACCAATGGCATTCCAATGCTCATAGGAGGCTGGTGTAACATTTTGATTGGCAGAGGCGAAAAAACCACTAGATGGGTTTACAACATTAGGCTTTTCTTTAATAGGAAGATATCCATCCCATTCATAACTTCCATCACCTAGAACAGGAACTAGTCCACTGTGAGTATTTCGAATTGGAGCTATTCCAACTGCCTGCCATCCAATAGTACCATCTTTATCTGCCCAAACCATATTCTCTCCAGGGATATGACTGTAACTACAAGCTTCTCTAAATTCTTCCCAAGATTGAGATTGATTCATCCGTAAAGAAGCCAAATAGGGAGACCCTCCTATTTCTAACCAACCGCATTTTACAGCATAGGCTCTATTTCTCTTTTTATCTACAAAAGTAACAGGGCCATGAATAGAGTATTGCAATACAACTTCATGATTACCCATCCCTTTAACTGGAATCGATTCATTAATTTCTTTAAATGTTAACCATTCTCCTTTGTGCCAATATTGTTTTGGGTTTTCAGGATTTAACTCATACACATATAGATCTTCGGCGTCTGTTCTAAAAACCGTTAACCCCCAGGCACCAAAACCATTATGACCAATTGAAATTCCTGGAATTTCTGGTTCTCCTCCCCCTATTACATTCCAACCTGGTGCTACCAAATGCGTAATATATCTAAGTGAGGGGGCTACAATACTTCTATGTGGATCATTTGCTAAAATAGGTGATCCATTGGATGATTTATTACCTGAAATTGCCCAATTATTACTACCTATACTAAATACATCTTCAAGATCTTCAACCTTCTTTGAAAATGAAGAAGCAAGAGCACCTTTTTTCTGATACTGCTCTTGTATATACTCTTTTTTAAATTTCACAGGAGTTCTATAAGCGTTATACAACCCTAAAATATCTTGGTCTAAATCTTCTTTTTTAATTTTTTTATCAAGTTTTAAAGAAGGATTTTTAGGATGAAGCCATAACAATTCTTTTACTTTATCTTCGCCAATTCTAGAAACTGCTCTTCCAATATTTAACTCTTGATCAATATTACCCAACAATCCTTGATGTCTTGATATCACAACTTCAGGTGTCCAAAATTCTGGCTGTATGTCTAACAATTCAAATTCTATCGGAAGCTTTTCGGGGTGATTTTTCATCTCTTGTATGTAGGCATTTACTCCCTCTGTGTAGGCTGTAATAATTTCATATCCATCTTCGTGATAATAATTTAATTCCTCTTTTATATCTCCTCTAAACTTAAAAAGTCTTGTACCTATATCTCTTTTCAATTCCGTTTCACCAAAAATTTCTGCAACAGTACCTGTGGCCTGTCTTCTCCATACTTCAAATTGAAAAAGTCTGTCTTTTGCGGCTAAATAGCCTTGCATAAAAAAAAGATCTTGTTGGTTTTTAGCATAGATATGATTGATACCGTGTTTATCTCTTAATACCTCTACATCATCATTTAAATCAAGTTGATTTTTTGGGGTACATGAGATAAAAAAAATAAAGAATATTAATGTTGAACATAAACGAATAGGGTTCTTTCCAAAAAAAGCTTTTTTGTTTAAAAGACTGAAAAAAAAAGTAAAACTCATAAGTGACTAAATTTCATTGAAGATAATTATAATATCATGAACATAAAAATAATATCACAGATAGAAAAAAGACGATATGATATGGAAATACTACTTAGGAAGATAAAGAAACACTTAAGTTTATATATTAAAATTTGTGTGGATCTTCATTAGAAGTAGAAATAATAATTTTTAAGGGCTAATTAATTTTTCGCCATTTAGAACTATTATTTGGAGATATTTTCTGAAGTACTACTAGAAGACGTTGTTTACTTCTAGTGTTAGGTCCATCTGAATAAAGATTTACAATTTCATCTGATTTAGCATCAAAAAATAGTCTTAACAAAGGATTTCCAATAACTTTGTTAAACAATCTATCTAAAGAAATAATTGAATTCTCAATAGCTCCTTTACCTTTAATTTTATTTTCTGCTAATTCATCAAATCCTTTTCTATGATAATTATACATTGTAGTCCTAAATAGTTTTAAGCCTGGAGACAATAAATTATCTATAATTTGAAACCTGTTTTGAACACCAACTAGATTAGACCATGCTGATAGACCACTTTGCTGTGCTTGAAGCGTAACGTTTTCTGCTTCCTTTAAGTAAGGATCTCCTCCATTGATGGCAAAGGTATCTGCATCTACTCCTAAAATTAGGTATACATAAAATGTAATTGTAGATATTAAATTAGAATCAAATCTAGTTGGATTGTATATGAATTGATCAAATTCATTGTACCTAAAATTAAAGTCATTATCTCTAATATTCAAAATAGGAGTTTCATAAGATGTTCCATAGACTGGTCTTGTAGACTGAATCTGTATAGAACCCTCAAATGTATTATTATCTCTTTTTGTAATAATAATATTCATGGCGCAATTAATTCTTTCTTGAACTTTTACAGTTTTATCTGTCCATTTTTTTTGATTTACAAATTCTGAAATAGAGGTTTCTAAAGTTGAAAACACTTGTCTATTAGAACCAGCTATTTGATCAAAATTTATAGAAACCTTACAATTTAACTCTTGTGAAGAAATTGTTAATGAGAATAAAAAAATAAAAAATATGAGAATACTACGCATCTATTTTTTTTAATATTTCGTTCATTATATCTATGGCAACATCTGATTTAGATTTCATCTCAAAGGGAATGTGATGTTCATCTTTATCTATAAATGTAACTTTATTAGTACTTCCAGAAAACCCTGCTCCTTTATCATTCAGTGAATTTAAAACAATGGCATCTAAATTCTTTTGTTTTAATTTAGTTAATGCATTAACCAACTCATTGCTTGTCTCTAAAGCAAACCCTACTAAAAATTGTTCTTTTTTAATAACTCCTAAAGAAGCTAATATATCTTTAGTGGGTTCTAATACAATATCTAACGCACTCTCTTTCTTTTTTATTTTCTCAGTAGCCATATTTTTTGGTCTAAAATCTGCAACAGCTGCAGACAAAATAGCAATGGATACCTCAGGAAAATAATGATGACAAGCCTTGTACATTTCCTCAGCACTAACAACATCTATTCTATGAATGGAGGCTTGATTAGCAATTTCGTTACTTGGACCAGACACAAGATATACTTTGGCTCCTAAATTTGCAGCTGCCTTAGCTATTTCAAAACCCATTTTTCCAGAAGAATGGTTTCCAATAAAGCGAACAGGATCTATAGATTCGTGGGTAGGACCAGCGGTAATCAAAACTTTTTTCCCATGTAAAGGCAGGCTCGATAAAATATCATTTTCCATAAAAGATACAATATCTTCTGGCTCTGCTAGTCTTCCCTCTCCAACTAATCCACTGGCTAATTCTCCTTTTGTTGCAGGAATTAATTTATTTCCAAAAGTTTGAAGTTTTTCTAAATTAGTTATCGTTGAAGGATGAATATACATATCTAAATCCATTGCTGGTGCAAAATAAACCGGACATTTTGCAGATAAATAGGTAGCTATTAGTAGATTATCACAAATACCATTTGTCATCTTAGTCAATGTATTTGCAGTTGCTGGTGCTATAAGCATATAGTCTGCCCAAAGCCCTAAATCTACATGATTATTCCATAATTCATTTTCTTCTTCCTTTTCATAAAAGGTTGAATGAACTGGATTTTTAGAAAGTGTAGATAAGGTAAGTGGTGTGATGAAATCTTTTGAGGCAGGCGTCATAATAACTTGAACTTCTGCCCCAGATTTTATAAATAAACGAACCAAATTGGCTGTTTTGTATGCGGCAATACCGGCACTTATGCCTAAAAGAATTTTTTTGCCGCTTAGAATAGACATTATTCAGTCTCTGGAGTTCTATGATATACTTTATCATTTAACCATTCCTCAACAGCAATTGCTGTAGGTTTGGGTAACTTTTCATAAAACTTAGAAACTTCAATTTGTTCTTTGTTTTCGAAAACTTCTTCTAAACTATCGTTGAAAGTAGCAAACTCCTCCAATTTTTCAACTAACTCTGTTTTTAAATCAGTATTGATTTGAACTGCTCTTTTAGAGATAATTGAGATTGCCTCATAGATATTCTCTGTTTTAGATTCTACAACATTCTTGTCATAGGTTACCGTGGTTACAGGAGCTTTTGTTTCTTTATAATTCATAATTAACTCTTTAATAACTGTTTTTGTTCGTTTTTTATCTCTAAAATTAACTCATCTGAATCTTTCAAAAATTTTGACTCAGGGAAGTTTCTTACTAATTTATCGTAGGCTGCAATTGCGTCCTTGATTCTGTTTAATTTTTTTCTTTCGGTGCTAACAACAGCCAAATCATGGTAGGCTTTAAACCTCAGATATAAAGCTTCTTCTTTTAACTTAGTTCCTAAGAAATCATTGATTAGGTTATCAAAAGCTACAATAGCAGATTTATAATTTCTAAAATCTGTTTGAGCTGTTTTGTAGTAGGTTTTCCCTATTTCAAAGGCTTTCTTCTCCAACTTAAATTTAAGCTCTTTATAATGAAGATTGGCTTCATCTAATCTTTCAGAATCTGGATATTCATCTATAAACATTTGAAAAGCTACTAAAGCTTTATTTGTGTCTAATTGATCTAAACTGTATAAGGGTGAAGCTAACTTATAACTGTATGCAGACAAAAAAGCAGCTTCTTCTTTTTTTGAACTGTTGGGGTGATTTTTTGTAAATCTATCAAAATAATATGCAGCTGTTGAATAATTTTTTTCATTAAAATTTGATTGTGCTACCATAAATTGAATTCGTTCCATCTGAGGTTTTCCTCTGTAAGAAGGTATTATTAATTCAAATAATCTTAAAGCTTTACTAAATTCTTTAGCTTCATATTTTTTCACAGCCAACTTATATCTTTCCGACATTGTCCCTTTTCCTGCAACACGCTGGTACTCTCCACATGAATTCAATAGTAGAGATAAAGAAAAAATTAGTGCTAAAATTTTAATTTTTTGCATTTGGCAAAAATAAGGTTTTTAAATGGATTACTAAAACGCTTTTTTTATTTAAATCCTCAAAATTATGAGAATACTTCTGCTTGTTTATTGTTAAATAAATTATGACAATTAAACGTTTGTAATAGGAAAACATTTACATGTTTAAAACAATTACAATTACGTACAAAAAAATTCAATAGGTTGTTAATCAATTATTAAAGATTTGTTAATTTGAGTCTGGCTCAGCCTGCGGTCCAATAAGCCTTTTTACATCATTATCAAACAAGTATAAGCCTCCTTTATCGTCTCCAATTAGATTAATTTTATCCAAAATATTTCTAGCAAGTGCTTCTTCTTCAATCTGCTCAGAAACATACCATTGTAAAAAATTGTGAGTTGCATAATCTTTTTGCTTGAGCGTAATGTCTACCAAATCATTAATAGATTTAGAAACTTTTACTTCGTGCTCAAATAGATTTTCAAACATTTCTTTAAAAGAACCAAATTCAGTTGGTGGTGCATCTAACACAGATACTTTTGCATGCCCACCACGTTCATTAATAAATTTAATAAGTTTTAACATATGTTCTCTTTCTTCATCTGAGTGCGCATACATAAAAGTTGCCACTCCTTCAAAACCAAGAGTTTCTGCCCATGAGGCCATGGCTAGATATACTTGAGAGGATGCAGCTTCAACAGTAACTTGCTTGTTTAAAGCATCTTCAATAATTTTTGATAACATAATTTCTATTCTAAATTCATCACAAAATTAATGATTTCTTTTTGAAGTTCCTCTGAGGCTTCGACTAAGGGTAATCTAACTTCTAAATTTGTAAGGTGTAATGCTTTAAGTACTGCTTTAATTCCTGCTGGGTTATTTTCTGAAAATATTAAATTAATAACTTCCATTAATTTAAAATGAATTTCATAAGCTTCTTTGTTTTTACCTTTTAAACCATAATTAATTAAAGTTGAAAAATCTTTAGGAAAAGCCTGACCAATAACTGATATAACACCTGAGGCACCAGCTAAAACAACATTTAATGCTAAATCATCATCTCCGGAAATAATTAAAAAATCTTTGGGCTTATTTTTAATTAATTCTAGGTATTGTTGAACGTTGTTTCCTGCCTCCTTCACAGCTACAATATTAGCAAAATTATTAGCCAAACGAAGGGTGGTTGATGGTTCCATATTCTTAGAAGTACGTCCTGGAACATTGTATACTATTATTGGTTTAGGGCTCGCTAAAGCAATAGCTTTAAAATGCTGATAAAACCCCTCTTGGGTTGGTTTATTGTAGTAGGGAGCAACAGATAAAATAGCATCAATATGAGATAAATCTTCAGATAGAATTTCTTTAATTACTGAAGCAGTATTGTTTCCTCCAACACCTAAAACTAATGGAATTCTTCCTTTGTTTGTTGCAGCTACAACTTCTATAATTTTTCGTCTTTCTTTTTTTGAAACAGTAGCACTTTCTCCTGTAGTTCCATTTATTACTAAATAGTTAATCCCATTAGTAATATTAAATTCTACGAGTTTTGCCAATGCCAAAAAATCAACTGACAAATCTTTCTTAAAAGGTGTTATCAGTGCAACTCCTGTTCCTCTAAATTTCTGCATGTAAATAGGTTTAATATTGCGTAAAAGTACACTAATAAGTAGATTATTTTATTTGTTTTTAAGGAATAAGTCTAATTTTTACTAATTTTTAAACTTTGTTAAATTTTAAACGATTAAACTTTGTGAAGTATTTTTAAATATTTCTTCATTTCATCAAAAAATAAATCTACTTGATCTTCATCACAGGCGATATCTAAATTAAAAAAACCTGAATTTGCTTCAGAAAACCCAACTTTAAAAGTAGCCTCAGAAGAAGCTTCTACATACTCCAAAAAAATATTTTTTTTTGGATAATAACAAATCAACAAATCAAATTGAATTTCTAAGAAACTTTGTAAACTGGTGTCTATGACATGTCCTTTCCAATTAAAATCTTTTTCAGAAAAGTGTTTATATGACTTTTTGTGATCTTTAGAAAACTTTCTAAAACTGTATATTTTAGGGTTTCTGAGTTGTAACTTTTCTAATAAAATAGTAGAAAACTCAAATTTTTGAAAAAAAACATCAGAGGTTATTATGCCAACAGTTTTAATTTTTTTGTCAGATACGTTAGCTGAAGATAATTTTGTTTGACAAAACTTTTCGATCTTCTTTTTTAAATAATGATTTTTTAATTTTGCTTTTAGCATAGATACAGTTAGACAAAAATACTATCTTGTCTTCACAAATATAATTAAAACGAATTGTGTTCTTATGAAAAAAACTTTGTTTCTTTTTCTATTTATTGCATCTGTTATTGGATGTAAAAATAGTACTTACGAAGTTTCTGAAATTAATGCCAAAAAAATTATACTAAATTCTCAAATAGAACAAGACAGTACTATTATTGGGGTATTTCTTCCCTATAAGAAGAAAATGACGGAAGAAATTTCAAAAACGCTTACTTATGCTCCAAATACACTTGAAAGAACTGATGGAAATCTTCAAAGCACACTTGGAAATTTAATTGCTGATTTATCCTACAAAAAAGCTAATGAACTTTTTGAGAAAAAAACTGGTAAAAAAGTTGATTTTTCCATGTCTAATTATGGCGGAATAAGAGCTTCAATAACAAAAGGAAATGTTACAGTTTCAAATGCTTTTGAATTAATGCCTTTTGACAATACCCTTGTAGTTGTAGAGCTTAGTTATGAAAAAATTCAAGAATTATTTGCATATTTTATGGCTAAAAAAAAAGCACATCCACTTTCAAATCAAGTTGAATTAAAAATACGAAATAAAACTTATGATATTCTTGTTGATGGAAAGTCTATTAATAAAAACAAAACCTATTTTGTAGCAACCTCTAACTATTTACAAAAAGGAGGTGATGCTATGAACTTTTTTAAAAATCCTCTGAGTATATATGATAGTAATTTTTTAATTCGTGATGCAATTATGGAGTATTTTATAAGTACAGACACATTAATTTCTAATTTAGACAACCGTGTTATTATTAGTAATTAAATTTTAAAAAATTATAGAATTAACAAAAAATGAAAAGAAGAAAATTTATAAAAAAAACCTCTGCTGGACTCGCTTATGTAGGTTTAAGTGGACTTGCTTTTCAATCTTGTGAAACAAATAAAAAACACATTACTATTCTCCACACTAACGATACGCATAGCCAAATAGAACCATTTGATATTAATCATCATAAATATGCTGGTAAGGGAGGGGTAGCCAGAAGAGCGGTAATTATTGAAAAAATTAGACAAGAAAATCCAAATACTTTACTACTTGATGCTGGAGATATTTTTCAAGGAACCCCTTATTTTAATTATTTTGGTGGTGAGGTTGAGTTCAAACTTATGAGCTTGTTAAAATATGATACTGCTACGTTGGGAAATCATGATTTTGATAATTCCATAGAGGGTTTTCACAAACAACTTCCCAATGCTAATTTTGATTTTGTATGTGCTAACTACGATTTTAAAAATACAGTGTTAGACACCATTGTAAAGCCTTATAAAATTTTCGTCAAAGACGGTATTAAAATTGGTGTTTTTGGATTGGGAATCGAATTACTAAATCTTGTAAACCCAAATTTATATAAAGAGACCAAATACCTAGATCCAATTGAAATCACTAAAGACATCTCTAGAGATTTAAAAGAAAAAGAAGCCTGTGATTTGATAATATGTTTATCACATTTGGGATATCATTATGAAAACTCTAATAAAGTGTCAGATTTAAAGTTAGCTGCCGCTACAAAGAATATAGATTTAATTATTGGGGGGCACACCCACACTTTTTTAACTAAACCTACCTTAATTAAAAATATAAATAATGAAAATGTATTGGTAAATCAAGTAGGAGCATATGGATTAAATTTGGGTAGAGTTGACTTTTATTTTAATGAAAATAATGAAAAACAAGCGTCAGATAAAAATATAATTCTGTAGATTAATTTACTGTTAAAAAAATACCTTAACATTGAAATTAGTCTATCATTGAAATAAAATCATCTTCATTTATAAGGGTAAGTCCTAAATCCTCAGCTTTTGTTTTTTTACTAGGTCCCATATTATCTCCAGCAACAATGTAATCTGTTTTCTTTGAAATAGAGGAACTTACTCTTCCTCCATTATCTTCAATAGCTTTTTTAAGTTCATTTCTTGTCATTTTATAAAAAACTCCTGATACTACAAACACTTTACCTTGAAGCTTATCAGTTAATCCAATAAGATCCTCCTCAGATATCTGCATTTGAATTCCATAAGATTTTAATCTATTAATTAATAATAGGTTACTTAAATCATTAGAGAACTCTAAAATACTTTCTGCTATTCTGTCTCCAATTTCATCAACAGATATTAATGTTTCCATATCAGCAGCCATTAAATTATCGATTGATTTAAAATGTTTAGCTAATTTTTTTGCAACGGTTTCACCAACAAATCTAATTCCTAGGGCAAATAGCACTTTTTCAAAGGGAATTTCTTTAGATTTATTAATGCCTTCAATCATATTTTGAGCGGATTTTTCAGCCATTCTTTCCAAAGGAATCACTTGTTCTGTAGTTAAATTATAGAGATCCGCATAATTTTCAATTAACCCTTCTTTTCGAAGCAAATCAACAGTCTCTCCACCAAGACCATCAATATTCATAGCTTTTCTACTTATAAAATGCTGAATTCTTCCAGTAATTTGAGGAGCACAACCATAGGTGTTTGGACAATAATGCTTTGCATCACCAACAGTTCTTACCAGAGTTGTACTACATTCTGGACAGTGTGTTGCATAGATAGTTGATTGAGAATTTTCTTTTCTTTTGGAAAAATCTACAGCAATAATTTTTGGAATAATTTCACCTCCTTTTTCAACAAAAACGGTGTCATTAACTCTAATATCTAATTTTTCTATTTGATCTGCATTGTGCAAAGAGGCTCTTTTAACAGTGGTTCCTGCCAACTGAACAGGTTCTAAATTTGCTACTGGAGTAATGGCACCTGTTCTTCCTACTTGGTAGGTAATCTCTTGAAGTACAGTAGCTACTTGAGCAGCTTTGAATTTGTAAGCTATTGCCCAGCGGGGAGATTTTGCTGTGTAACCTAATTCTTCTTGCTGCTGTAAATTATTTACTTTTATAACAACGCCATCTGTTTCGTAAGGTAAATGATGACGTTTCACATCCCATTGATTAACAAAGCGAAACACCTCTTCTATAGAACTGGCTAGAACAATGGTATTAGGAATTTTAAACCCTGCCTTTCTTGCAGCTAGAAGGCTCTCATAATGAGTAGCATATTTTCGTTCATTAGTAACTACCTGATACAATAGACAATCTAAAGGTCTTTTTGCTACCTCTGAACTATCTTGAAGTTTTAAACTTCCACTAGCTGTATTTCTGGGATTCCTATAAGCCTCTTCATCATTTAACAAACGAACTTCATTCATTTTTTGAAACCCTTCTAAGGGTAAAATAATTTCACCACGCATCTCAAAATTATCCATAAAAGACGAGGATACTTGAAGTGGAATAGATCTAATCGTTCGAATGTTTGAAGTAACTTCATCGCCTTTAAATCCATCACCTCGAGTAACAGCTTTAACAAACTCACCATTTTCATAAGTGAGATTTATTGAAGCACCGTCATATTTTAGTTCACAAGTATATTCTATAGCCTCAGTTCCAAGGTTCTTTTGAAGTCTTTTTTCCCAATCCAATAAATCATCTTTAGAATACGAATTGTCTAAAGAGTACATTCTGTTTTTATGAAGAATCGTTTGAAAGTTTTTTGTAATGGTACCTCCTACTCTTTGAGAAGGAGAATTTGCATCATAGTATTCCGGATATGCTTTCTCCAATGCTTCTAATTCTTTAAGTTTCATGTCAAATTCATAATCAGAAATCGTTGTATTATCTAATACATAATATTCATAATTGTAACGATTTAGAACTTCACGTAAAGAATTAATTTGCTGTTGGACAGAATTCATGGACTCTAAAAATTTAATGGTTAAAAATAATCAAAAGAAAACCCGAAACAAAGATGTTTCGGGTTAAAAAAGTTATGAAGTTATCAACTATTAATAATAAGTGTACCTTCTTACTTTGGCTATATATTTTGCCAAACGAATAACTTGATGACTGTATCCATATTCATTATCATACCAGACATAAATAACGATTGAATCTCCGTCTGTTATCGTAGCTTTACTATCAAAAATAGAGGGTGCAGTAGACCCAACTATATCTGATGATACGAGCTCAGCATCTAAAGAATATTGAATTTGCTCAACCAACTCTCCCTCTAAAGCATTTAATTTCATTATAGAATTAACAGCTTCGGTAGTTATTTCATTACCAAGCTTGAGATGTAATATAGCTAATGAACCGTTTGGAACAGGAACTCTAATTGCATTTGAAGTTAACTTTCCTTTTAATGATGGTAGTGCCTTAGAAACAGCCTTCCCTGCCCCAGTTTCGGTGATCACCATATTTAATGCTGCCGCTCTACCTCTTCGATTTTTACTATGCATATTATCTACCAAGTTCTGATCATTGGTGTAGGCATGAATAGTTTCTAAATGTCCTTTTATAATCCCATAGTTGTCATCTAAGACTTTTAGAACTGGAGTAATCGCATTTGTTGTACATGAAGCTGCTGAAAAAATATCTTGAGTATCTGGATGATATTTTTTGTGATTAACTCCATGAACAATATTTGGAATTCCTTTTCCAGGAGCTGTTAATAGAACTTTTGACGCCCCTTTAGCTTTTAAATGTCTAGTTAATGCTTCCTTATCTCTAAAAGCTCCAGTATTGTCTATAATTAATGCATCTTGAATACCATATTTTGTGTAATCTATCTCCTCTGGAGATTTAGCTGATATCATTGTAACAGTGGTTCCATTAATGATTAAAGCATTATTTTCAACATCTGTCTGGACTGTTCCTAAAAAATCTCCATGAACAGAATCTATGCTAAGTAAAGAAGCTCTTTTGTCTAATACATTTTTGGTGATTTCTCCTCTTGTAACCACTGCTCTTAGTCTCAATTGAGATCCTTTTCCCATTTTTGACATTAACTCTCTAGCTATGAGACGGCCTATTCTTCCAAAACCATATAAAACAACATCCTTAGGTTGAATACCTTTTGCCTCTGTAGCATCCTTTAATTGTTTTTTAACAAATCTAACTTTATCTCCATTTCCATTCACGTCTAGATAGCATTCATAAGCCAATTTTCCTATATCTAGCTTGGATGAAGGCAACTGAATATGCTGAATAGCTTTTGCAATATCTAATGCGTCATATACTGAAATTGGTTTGCCAACAAATTCTTTAGCATAATTAATTAGATTTAAAATCTCACTAGCTCTTTTGTCTACTAGTGTATTTCTAAACAAAACAAGTTCTATAGACTTATCATACCACAAATCATTGATAATATTGATGAACTCAGTTGTTGCTCTTCGGATTTTTGCTTGCGAAACGACTTGACTCTCGTAATCTTTAGCTTTTATCATATTTATTTTTATTTTTTTGTGCAAAAGTATTCCTTTTTTTTACAAAACGAAATCGTTTTCGTAAATTATTTTTAAAAATAAAAAAAACCTAATTTCTTGTGTTGATTATCACAAAAAATTAGGTTATGAGAATTAAATATTTGAAAATTAAATTCTTATGAATTTTAAAAGAAATAAATACTTGCTTCGTTATCTAAATCAATCATTTCAACTTTTAAACGATATCCATTTCTTGAAAGACTATCTAATAAATTAACAGCTTCAGAAGCAGTTTTTACTTTCTTCCCGTTAATTGTAGTTATAATATACCCTTTAATACTAGAGGGACTATCATCTGAAAAGCCATCTCTAATTATTTTTGCTCCAGCAGGATCATCTATCAATTCTAGTCCATATGATCTTGATATAAAACGTTCTATTCTTTTAATTAAACTTACTGATTTTGTAAAAATTTCTCCATTTCTATCTATTGTTAATTTAACAGATTCTCCAGGTCTTTTTGCAGATAGTTGACCAGTTAGTTCAGAAAATTTAGAGATTTTTACATCATTAATTTTTACAATGATGTCTCCTTTTTCCAAACCTGCTTTTTCGGCATTACTACCCTCTGCAAAATCTCCAATTCTCACTCCTTCAATGTCATCCTCTCTTAAGTCAGGCACAAAACCAATAATGGCTTCTTGAACTTTACCAAACTCAAGAATATCATCAATTATTTTTTTTGTAATGTTTGAAGGCACTGCAAAAGAATATCCAATATAAGAACCTGAATTTGTTGAAATAGCAGTATTAATTCCCACCAATTCACCTCTAGAATTTACAAGAGCGCCTCCACTATTACCGGGATTAACAGCAGCATCTGTCTGGATAAACGAGTCTGTTGAATAATTTCCTTGTAAATCTCTACCTTTCGCACTTACTATCCCTGCAGTTACAGTAGACATTAAGTTGTATGGATTACCAACCGCCAGAACCCATTCTCCAATTTTGAGATTATCTGAATCAGAAAAAGGAATGTAGGGTAATGGGTCAGTAACTTCAATCTTTAACAAAGCAATGTCATTTTTTGAATCAGTTCCAATAAGTACTGCTTTATATTTTTTTCGATTATTTAATGTTATTTCTAAATCTGATGCTCCCTCTATAACATGATTATTGGTTACAATGTATCCGTCAGAAGAAATAATTACACCACTTCCTGTACCAACTTGTTGTTGTCTTTTTGAACCATTAAATAAGTCTGCAATAGAATTTATTCCAGATGTAATTGCTGTATTTTTAACATGTACAACTGCATGAACTGATTTTTCTGCAGCTTCAGTGAAATTAGTAGGAGCATAAGTAGCTGTATTTAAATCGAATTCTGTAGCATTATAATTCGTCTTAAAAGTTTGAATGGGTATTATTTCATCTTTTAAAAAACGCTGAGGATTTTCAATTAAAACACGGTATCCAAGAAGTGAAAATACACCACCAAGAATAGCTATACTGAAAGAACTTAAAAATTTTCTCATGATATATTAATTTATGTATTATTCAAAAATAATTAATTATCTAAATTTATTCAACAAGCTTAACAATTCTTAACGGATTTTAACCCTCTTTTAACACTTCAAAATTACTTCTATTTTTATGTATATTTGAACCCTATGAATATGAGTTTTTACAAATATCAGGGAACTGGAAATGATTTTATTATTATTGACAACAGAGCGCTTTTTTTTCCAAAAAGTAACTCTGTTTTGATATCAAATTTATGTGATCGACATTATGGAATTGGTGCAGATGGTTTAATACTTTTAGAAAACGATAAAAACTCAGATTTTAAAATGGTGTATTTCAATGCTGATGGAAATGAAAGCACCATGTGTGGAAATGGTGGAAGATGTATCGTGGCATTTGCTCAACAATTACAATTATTTGACAAAAAATCTTCATTTTTAGCAATAGATGGAATTCATCATGCTACAATTGATACTAACTCAGTTTCACTTCAAATGATAGATGTGTCTAAGGTTTGTATTTCTGAAAATTCAATTTTTGTAAATACTGGGTCACCACATCATATTGAAATTGTTGATGATATAGATAATTTTCCAGTTATTGAACAAGCAAGAAAAATTATAAATTGTAACTACTCAACTGAAGGCTGTAACATTAATTTTGTTGAACAGTTAAACGATACAACATTTAAGGTAAGGACATACGAACGTGGTGTTGAAGACGAAACTTTAGCTTGCGGCACCGGGGCAACAGCTGTTGCCATAGCTATGCATAAAATTAATAAAACTAATAATAATCATATCAAATTAAAGGTTCTGGGTGGTGATTTAGAAGTAAAATTTACTGCAAAACAAGATAGTTACTCTAATATTGTATTATCAGGATCTGCACAATTTGTTTTTAAAGGCACTATAAACTTATGATTATTTTACATGGAGAAAGAGTTAAATTAAGAGCTTTAGAGCCAGAAGATTTAGATTTTTTATTTACTATAGAAAATAATACTAATTTTTGGCAGGTTAGTAATACTCAAGTTCCTTTTTCTAGGTTTGTTTTGAAGCAGTATTTAGAAAACGCTCATCAAGATATTTATGAAGCCAAACAGTTGCGATTAATTATCGAAGAAATAAATACTAATAAGGCAATTGGAATGATAGATTTGTTTGACTTTAATCCTCAACACCATCGAGTAGGAATAGGTATTTTAGTTCATGAAAAATTTCAAAACTCTGGTTTTGCCTCTGATGCATTATCAATTCTTATACCCTACTGTTTCAAAATATTAAACCTACATCAAATCTTTGCAAATATTATTCCAGATAATCATCAAAGTATTGCTTTATTTTCAGGTTTTAATTTTAAAAAAATTGGAGAAAAAAAAGATTGGCTTCTTATTGATGGAGCCTTTAAGGATGAATTTATATTTCAATTGATAAATGAATAAACAAAAAATTGTTTTACTTATTATATCAACTACTATTTTAAGTGGGGTGTTCTGTTATAATTTTTATCAGTCTATTTATGGTGAGTTAATTTCTAAAGATTGTTCAGTTTTCATCAGATCCTTTGATACGATGATCACTGTTCAAAAAAACCTTTACAAATGTCTACAAAACGAACAAAATTCTGACACCTACGAAATACCTAAATTTAAATGGTTGGCTAATCAGAAAAACTTTTCAAAACCAAAGGCAGGAAAATATGTTTTAACTAAAGGAATGTCTTTAAATGATGTGATTAATCTCTTTAGGAGTGGCAAACAAACTCCTGTAAAAGTTTCTTTTAACAATCAAGACACACTTGAAAAATTTTCAGGACGGATATCATCACAAATAGAAGCAGATTCAATTGCAATTTTAGAAGTTTTCAAAGATTCTATTTTTTTAAGAGATAATAAACTTACCAAAGCCTCTGTTTTAGGAATTATAATTCCAAACACTTACGAATTTTACTGGAATGTATCTCCTGAGAATTTCAGAAGTAAGCTATTGAAAGAATATAATAAGTTTTGGAATAAAGAAAGATTAACTAAAGCATCATCTTTAAAACTGTCTAAACAAGAAGTAATGACTTTAGCTTCTATAGTTCAAAAAGAAACCGTAAAAATTGTTGAAAGACCAATTGTAGCAGGTCTTTATTTAAATAGAATTAAAAGAGGTATTCCTTTACAATCAGATCCTACGATAATATACATGCTAAAGAGAAAAAACGGAATGGATTTTCAGGTAAAAAGAGTTTTATATAAAGATTTAAAAATATCATCTCCTTTTAATACCTACCTAAATAAGGGCTTACCTCCCAACTTGATAGCCATGCCAGATATATCATCAATTGATGCAGTATTAAATTATAAAAAACATAACTATATATATATGTGCGCTAGTGTTACAAAGTTTGGTTATCATGAATTTACAAGTACTTTGTCACAACACAACAGAAATGCACTTAAATATCAACGATGGTTAAACAAAAAGGGTATTAATAGATAATATTTTTTATATTTATTTTGATTTATTTCTGAAAAAGAAGAAAATATAAATTAAATATCATTTTATTTATCGATTCCTCAATATAATTGTCTTCACACCAAAATATTCCTATTAAAAAATAACTAAATTTTAATTATTTATAATTTAAAATAATCAAAATAAACTGATTATCAGTATATTATATATAAATTGTATCTTTGCACCCGCTAAATAGAAAGATTTACAATATTAAAAGGATTATTTTTTTATTAATTTTATTTTTAGGGTTTGTTAATGCTACTAAAAACCCTGAATACTATAGGTTCCCAGAAGAGAGCTCATCATCGGTAGTTTTGAGACCAAATACTCAAAATACAATCAGCATTCTATATTTAAATAAAAACTTTGTTGGATTTAAAGAAGCCTTAGCTTTTAAAGAATCTCAGGGAAAGTACAGAGTTATAAATACATTGGGATATCTAGGAAAATATCAATTTGGTTCATCAACATTAGAACGTTTTAACATTTACAACACTACCCGTTTTTTACATGACCCAGAGTTACAAGAACAAGTATTCATTGCATATTGTAAGGTAAATAAGTGGATTCTAAGAAAAGATATTAAAAGAAGTGTTGGAAAAACTATAAACGGTGTAAAAATTACTGAATCTGGAATATTAGCTGCAGCTCATTTAAGTGGTGCAGGTAATGTGAAAAAATATCTTCGAAGTAATGGCCAAAGAAACTATTCAGACGCATATGGATCTTCGATTAAATCTTATATGAAAACCTTTGCTGGCTATGACGTATCTTATATAAAAGGTGACCGAAAAGCAAGTATATAATTACTTCTGAATAATAAATATAGCTGGTCTTTTATGTAAATCTGGTGATTGTTTTTTCCAATCAGCAATTGTAAAAGTCTTTATGAATTCACTAGGCAATGAAATATCTATTGCAATACATAATAATGTTCCAGGATGTAAAACAGATTTTAAATCTGAAAACATTTTTTCATTTCTGTAGGGGGTTTCAATAAATATTTGGGATTGATTTTTTTCCTTTGACAATTTTTCTAACCCTTTAATTCCTTTTTTCCTATCAGAATTATCAATGGGTAAATAGCCATTAAATGCAAAATTTTGACCATTTAGCCCAGAAGCCATTAATGCCATTAAGATTGAAGATGGACCTACTAAGGGAACCACTTGAATACCTTTTTCATGAGCTTGCTTCACTATAGTAGCTCCGGGATCGGCTACAGCTGGAACTCCTGCTTCTGACAATAACCCAACTGAAATACCTTGTGCACAAAAATCTAAATAAGTACGAGTTTCTATTTCTTTCGCATACTTATCTAACTTCATCATTGTCAATGAAGATTGAATTTTTTTTGGTGTGATTTTTTTAATAAATCTTCTGGCAGACTTTTCATTCTCAACAATATAATGATCCAACAATTCAACTATGGTTTTCACAGAATATGGCATTACTTCCAAAGGTTCATTTTCACCTAAAGTTGTTGGAATTAGATATAGCTTTCCTCTCATAAATAACTGCTTGCGATTATACTACAGGCTTTATCTAACATTTCGTAAACATTTTCAAAACCACGATCACCACCATAGTAAGGATCAGGAACACTTAAATCTTTAGTTGGTTCAATTTCGTTTAATATCATTTTTACCTTAATCAAGTCAGACTCATTTTTTGCCAGAGAACATATATTTTTATAATTTTCTGAGTCCATAGCATAAATTAAATCAAACTCATTAAAATCATTTGCAATAAACTTACGTGCTCTTTGATTTGAAATATCAATCCCATTTTTTTTTGCGATTGCTATAGATCTATAATCTGGTAATTCCCCGATGTGATAGGCAGCTGTCCCAGCAGAATCAACAATAAAATAATCAGGATTTAGCTTTGATTTAAGAATTCCTTCAGCCAGTGGTGAACGACAAATATTTCCTAAACAGACCATCAATATTTTTTTCATAGGGTAAACTTAAAAAATATTATAGTTGATCTTTAAAAAGTTAACTTCTTTCTAAGATCTTCTACATATTTTCTAAATTGCTTGTCTGTCTCAGTTAAATTATCAACAGTTTTACAAGCATGAAGAACAGTAGCATGATCTCTTTGTCCAATTTGAGAACCGATACTTGCAAGAGAAGTTTTAGTCATTCTTTTCGCAAAATACATTGCTAACTGACGAGCTTGAACAATATGTCTTTTTCTAGTTTTTGATTGTAATGTAACCACATCCATATCAAAATACTTAGATACAACTTTTTGAATATAATCAATAGACACCTCTTTCTTGGTGTTTTTTACAAATTTATCTACAATTTGTTTGGCCAACTCAAGAGAGAATTCTCTTCTATTAAAAGAGGCCTGTGCAATCATTGAAATTATCACTCCTTCAAGTTCTCTTACGTTAGATTTAATGTTTTTTGCAATGTATTCAACAATTTCTTCTGGCATTTCAACTCCATCTCTAAAGAGTTTATTTTGAAGGATAGAAATACGTGTTTCAAAATCTGGCAATTGTAGTTCAGCAGACAGCCCCCATTTAAATCTTGAAAGTAAGCGTTGTTCGATATCTTGCATATCAACTGGGGCTTTATCTGAAGTTAAAATAACTTGCTTACCATTTTGATGTAAATGGTTAAATATATGGAAGAAAACATCCTGAGTTCCAGCTTTTCCTGAAAGGAATTGAACATCATCTATTAATAAAACATCAACCATTTGATAAAAATGAATAAAATCATTTCTAGTATTAGATTTTACAGAATCAATAAATTGCTGCGTAAATTTCTCAGATGAAATGTATAATACCGTTTTATCTGGATATTTATCTTTAATATCAACTCCAATAGCATGAGCTAAATGTGTTTTCCCTAAACCAACACCACCATAAATTAACAAAGGATTGAAAGATGTTCCTCCTGGTTTGTTTGCTACAGCCATTCCAGCAGATCGAGCCAACCGATTTGAATCTCCTTCTACAAAGTTTTTAAAATTATAATTAGCATTTAATTGAGATTCAATTTTAACTTTTTGTAATCCCGGAATAACGAAAGGGTTTCTTAATTCTCTTTTATTTACCTCAAGCGGTACAGCTATTTTTTGTGGTTTTAGTGGGTCTCTGTTTGAACTTGGTATTTTAACAATTTGAGGACGATTACTACTATACGTATTTTCCATACGAACATCGTAAATCAATTTAGCATCTTTTCCTAATTCTCTAACGAGAGCTACTCTTAAAAGTTTTATGTAATGTTCTTCCAACCATTCATAAAAAAACTTACTAGGTACTTGGATAGTTAAAGCTTCTCCAGATAATTTTACAGGTTTGATAGGTTCAAACCATGTTTTATAAGCCTGAGGCTTAATATTATCTTTTATAAAAGAGAGACATTCATCCCAAACCGAAACAGCAGTTTTAGTCATAAATTTTAGTAGAAAATTTAATAATTTTAATGTTTTTTAATTTAGGGGTATGCTAATTATGATAAGCAATACAAATGTGTGAATAAATTTTAGTAAAAAAAAATGAAATTGCTATTGATTATTAATTATTTTTTACGTAGAATGAAATTCAAAAAAAAAAACGAAAAATTTGAAAAAATTTTCTACAAATATTAGAGTTCGGTATGGAGAAACCGATCAAATGGGAGTTGTCTATCACGGTAATTATGCAACATACTTTGAAGTAGCCAGAACTGAATGGCTTAGAAATGTGGGAGTTACGTATAAAAATCTAGAAGATAACGGCATTATGCTTCCAGTAATTTCACTAGCTTTTAATTTTTTAAAGTCTGCAAAATATGATGATATGTTAAGTATATCAGTTTTTTTAAAAAAAAGACCTTTAGTGAAAATAGAATTTGATTATGAGATTTATAATCAAAATAAGGAAAAGATATCAACAGGTAATTCAGTTTTAGCTTTCATAAATATGAAAACTAACAAACCAATAAAATGTCCAGATTATATCATAAAAAAATTAGATATCTAATGATTTAATTTTTAATTTATATAAAACCTTAAAAATTTTAAATATTTTATTGGCATTCGATTTTCTAATTGAGATGATCAATTCACAATTCATATCTAATTTTTGATTCTTTATAATTATTGAATTTTCTTTAATAATTCTTAACACTTTACTCATTAATTCATATTCAAAATTTAATTGAAAATATGTATCAATAGTTTTTTCTTCAATAATTGAAGATTCTAATGCTAATCTTGCTGATGACCTATACGCATTAATTAAACCGCCAACCCCAAGTTTTGTTCCACCAAAATACCGCACAGAAACCACTAAAATATTTGTTAATTCAAATGATTGAATTTGACCATATATTGGCATCCCTGCAGAATTTGTTGGTTCTCCATCATCATTAGCTCTATACCTTACAGATTCGACCCCTAATTGCCAAGAATAACAAAAATGACGAGCACTATAATGTTTCTTTCTCAAAAACTCTAATGATGATTTAATATTCTCTTCGTTATTTACAGGAAAAGCATACCCGTAAAACTTACTGTTTTTATCCTTAAATAGGGTCTCTTTTGAAGGTTTAGTAATGGTTTTATAAATATCATCCATTAACAGACATAATTAATATGATACTAACTACAGCTATACTAATTCCAATCCAATTTTTTCTGATTAATTTTTCTTTAAAAATAAACAACCCAAAAAGTGTTGACAAAATAACAATCCCAACATTGTTTAAAGTAAAAGCTGAAGAACTCTCCATTCCTTCTGTGCTCAGTGCCTTGAGTAAATAAACTATAGAAAAATAGTTTGGCACTCCTAATAAAATTCCCCCAAAAACAGATTTAAGCTCAAAACTTAATGTCCCTTTAATTTTTTGATACAATAAGACTATAATACCCAAAACAAAAGCACAGCCAAAAATTGTTGCAGAAAATAAAGGTACCCCTCCTTCTTTAACAAAAGATGTTTCTACATATTTTAAACTAGTGTCTATTGCCCCAGAACCAAAAAATAAAAGTATTGGAAATAAAAAATCTTTATTTTTTTGAGCTATTCCATTTTTTTCTTTAGATGAAGTCAAATAAACTGCTATAAGTGCCAATAAAATACCAACGAATTTTATTAGACTAAGGTTTTCCTCGTAATACCAGACTCCAAATACAATAGCTATAACAACAGACATTTTACTAGAAACAGATGCTACTGATAATCCATTTTTTTGAGAAGTCAACGCCATAATATTAAACACAAGAATAAACATAATACCTAATAAAAATGCGCCAACAAACCAGGGTTGATGTGGTATCTCTTTAAAAGAAACTGAACCATTTGACAAGTAAAAACCTAAAGCAGCAGCTGTGAAATAATTAATAACAATTGCCTGAAAAGTATTGATTTTTAAAACATCAAATAATTTAAAAATAACAAATAAAAAACTTGAAATGCAAATACTAATAAGTAGATAAACCATTAATTAAATTCTTTTTTAGTTAACAAATCTACAACATCCTCATATTTTGGATTTAAATTCCAACTTTTAATCCCAAGCCTAGTGGCAATAATTGTATTCTCTTCAGTGTCGTCTATAAAGAATGTTTCTTCAGGCAGTAATTTATTTGATTTAATTACAAATTCATAAATATCTTTATTTGGTTTTCTGAGATGAATCTCGTGTGATAAATAAAATTTTTCAAAACAGTTTTTAAATTCTGAAAATAATTTTTCACCCCAAGTTCTTTGAATCCATGAAATATGCAAATCATTGGTATTACTCAATAAAAAAATGCGATATTTTTTTGATTTAGCTAGCGATTTTAAAAAATACAATCTGTGTATAGGAAAATCTAGCAACATAGAATTCCATGCATTTTTAAACTCTAGTTCTGAAATCAATGGAAACAACCTTTTAACTGTTTTCAAAAACTCTTGTGTGGTTAACATTCCCATTTCATATTGTTTAGATACATCCAATAGTTCTTCTGTAAATTCTTTTACACCTAATTTTTTTAATTTTTTGTATGTAGCCTCCTTATCTAAGTTTATAAATACATCTCCAAAATCAAAGACTATATTTTTAATCATTAATGTAAGTTTTTAAACGATCGCCCATAAGGTTTTCTTCATTAAAAAAAGGAACATCAAGAAATGGAGCCTTTGTTCCCTCATTAAAAGTTAATGCGCCAGAAAAAACTCTAGCTTCATCCCATAAATTTTCATCAATAAAAGTTTGAATAGTTTTTCGCCCTCCTTCTACAATCAATGATTGAACTTTATGCCTATAAAGAACTTTACAAATTTGAAGAGCAACCGGATTAGAAAAGTTTATTTTTTCAAAATAAAGGTTTCCATTACTTGTTGTAACTTTTTGATTAATAAATATTGTTTTTACAGAATCATCATAAACCTTTAAATTTCTGGGTATTTTTAAATCTTTATCTATAACAATTCTCATAGGGTTTTCACCTTTCCAGCTTCGAACATCTAAACTTGGATTATCATCTAAAATTGTTGTAGTACCCACTAGTATAGAATGCTCTTTAGCTCTCCATTTATGAACTAATTGTCTTGATGTATTTTTGGTAATCCAAACGGGAGCTTGTTTTAACCTATTCTTTGGTGCTATATAACCGTCTGAAGTTTGTGCCCATTTTAAAATAATATATGGTCTCTTTTTTAAGTGAAATGTAAAAAATCTTTTATGATGAGCTTTACATTCATTTTCTAAGACACCAACAATAACTTCACATCCTGAAGACTGTAGTTTTTTGACTCCTCTTCCAGCAACTATTTCATTAACATCAAGACACCCAATCACTACTTTTTTTATTCCACTTCTAACAATTAAATCTGCACATGGAGGAGTTTTACCAAAATGAGAGCAAGGCTCTAAGGTTACATAGATTGTTGCTTTTTTTAAATCTTCCTTATTTTTTACAGAAGAAATTGCATTAACTTCAGCATGATTACCACCATAAGGACTGGTGTATCCCTCTCCAATAATTTTATTACCAACAACCAATACTGCACCAACAGAAGGATTTGGTCTGGTTGTACCTATTCCTTGTTTAGAAATTTCAATACATCTTTTTATGTAGTATTCGTGATTCAAAAAAAAGTAACTTTGTAAAGCAAAAATACAGGATTAAATGACAAATTCAGATTATATCATAAGAGAAATAGCTCCTCGTGATAATAAACAAATAAAAAAAATAGTCCAGCATGTTATTTTAGAAATGGGAGCTCCAAAAATTGGAACTGCCTATGAGGATAGTGCTCTAGAAGATATGTACGAAACATATCAAAAAGACAGAGCAATTTATTTTGTTGTTGAATACCAAGGTAAAGTTCTTGGTGGTGGAGGAATTGCACAACTGGATGGTTTTGATAAGAACACTTGTGAATTGCAAAAAATGTACTTTTTAAATGATATCAGAGGAAAAGGCTTAGGGTCTAGAATTATTGAAAAATGCATGATTAAAGCTAAAATTTTTGGTTATGAGCAATGCTATTTGGAAACAATGCCCTACATGTTAGCTGCCCAAAAATTATATAAAAAAGCTGGCTTTAAAAACATAAATGCTCCTATGGGAAACACCTGCCATTATTCCTGTGATGTTTGGATGATTAGAAAATTATGACAGTAAAAACATTTAGAGACTATTTTAATAAAACACTAATAAAATTATATCCGGTTTCAGAAATTGATACTTTTTTATTTTTATTATTAGAAGAATACTTAAACTTTAAAAGAATAGATCTAGTTTTAAAATCAAATTTAAAAATTAGTGCTGAAGTTATTTCAATTCTTATATCCTCTACAAAGCTTCTAGAAAAAGAGATACCCATACAATATATTCTAAGAAAAACGGAATTTTTTGGGTTACCATTTATTTTAAATGAACACGTTTTAATTCCGAGACCTGAAACAGAGGAATTGGTTGCCTTTGTTTTAGATAAAGTTTCAAAGCTTGAGAATTTGTGCCAAATTGAAAAAAAGAAAAAATTAAAAATATTAGATATTGGAACTGGAAGTGGTTGTATTCCTATTTCTTTAAAAAAAAGTTTGCCTCTAGCAGAGATAAGTGCCATAGAAATATCGAATAAGGCACTAAGTGTAGCTAAAAAAAACACACTTCTCAACCAAGTCGATATCAATTTAATTCAACAAGATATTTTAAAAACAAGTGAGCTAGATGATATGTATGATATTATTGTCTCCAATCCACCCTATGTTAGAGAACTGGAAAAAAAAGAAATAAAAAATAATGTTCTAAAAAATGAACCTCACAAGGCTTTATTTGTTAAAGACAACAACCCACTTATTTTTTATGATAAAATAGCCGAACTGGCAAAAAATCATTTAACAAAAAATGGTTTATTATTTTTTGAAATTAATCAATATTTAGGAAAAGAAACTGTTGAACTCATAAGAATAAAAGGATTTAATACTATTGAACTTAAAAAAGATATTTTTGGTAATGATAGGATTATAATAGCCTCTGTATTATAGTTTTCTTCACTAACTCCTCTTAATTCGACAAATTGTTTTAATTATACAACCAAAAAAACAAAATATATCTAGTAAGTTTGAACTATGGTAAAAGAGATTCAAGTACGAACAAATCTTATTGAAGAAAAAAAAACAGGAACCTTAGTTTACAAAGCCTCAAGTAAACTAGGTATTGATCCTATAGAAATTATGGGGGTTAAAGTGCTTAGGAAATCAATTGATGCAAGAAAAAAAGAAACTTTTTTCAACTATAAAATTGCTGTTTTTATCAATGAACCAGTTCCTGAAAAGACACCACCTACGTTTACTTATAAAGAAGTTTTTAATGCCAAAGAAATACATATAATAGGGTTTGGCCCATCTGGAATGTATGCTGCATTGCGATGTATTGAACTCGGATACAAACCTATAATTCTTGAAAGAGGTAAGAATGTTCAAGATAGGAGAAGAGATATTAAAGCCATTAATCAGGATCATATTGTTAATGAAAATTCTAATTATTGTTTTGGTGAAGGTGGCGCTGGCACCTATTCTGATGGAAAACTATACACTAGAAGTTTAAAGAGAGGTGATGTAAGACGTATTTTCGAAAACTTAGTCTATCATGGAGCAACAGAACAAATTTTAATTGATGCACATCCACATATTGGAACAAACAAGCTTCCAAAAATTATTCAAAATATTCGTGAAACCATCATAAAATTTGGTGGAGAAATTCATTTCAACACCCAAGTAACAGATTTTATCATTAAGAATAATCAATTAAAAGCGGTCATCTTAAAAAACGGAAACGAAATGACTGTTAATTCAGTTATTTTAGCAACAGGTCATTCTGCAAGAGACATATATGAATTGCTTCATAAAAAAAATATTGCACTCAAAGCAAAGTCTTTTGCTATGGGTGTTCGTGTAGAGCATCCACAAGAAATTATAGACAGTATTCAATACAATTGTGAAGGTACTAGAGACACACTTCTTCCTGCTGCAGCTTACAGTCTAGTTCAGCAGGTAAATAATAGAGGTGTGTATTCTTTTTGCATGTGCCCTGGCGGCTTTATTGTTCCTGCAGCCACTGCAAATGGAGAGGTTGTTGTTAACGGAATGTCTCCATCTAGGCGGAATAATAAATTTGCTAATTCAGGCATAGTTGTAGAAATAAATATAGATAAAGACATCCCTAAGTATGACCAATTTGGGCCACTAAAAGGTTTAGAGTTTCAAAAGAATCTAGAACGATTAGCTTTTACTGCTGGAGGAAGAACTCAAACAGCGCCTGCTCAAAGATTGGTAGATTTTGTTGATGGAAAACTCTCTTCAAGTTTAAATGAAACCTCGTATCAGCCAGGACTAAATTCTTCTCCAATGCATTCTTTATTGCCAAAATTAATTGGTAGTCATTTGCGAAAAGGCTTTGATGCTTTCGGTAAAAAAATGTATGGATATTACACCAATGAAGCTAATATCGTAGGTGTAGAATCTAGAACCTCTGCTCCGGTTAACATCCCTAGAAAAGAAAATTTAGAACATCCTGAGATTAAAGGATTATTTCCTTGTGGTGAAGGTGGAGGATATGCAGGTGGTATCATCTCTGCTGCTATGGATGGAGAACGTTGTGCAGAAGCAGCAATTCAATTATTATGATTAGGTTTGTAGAGCGCTTTTCTAACCTAAGTTTAATACTATTAATGACTATATATGACTTCTAACAAAAAACAACATTGGGAAACAGTTTACCAAACTAAAACACCTGAGCAGGTTAGCTGGACACAGAAGATACCTGATACATCACTAAGTCTTATTGGATCATTACATCTATCTAAACAAGCAAAAATAATTGATGTTGGTGGTGGTGATAGTCTTCTAGTGGATTTTTTACTTGACAAAGGGTATACAAATATTACTGTACTAGATATTGCTGGAGAGGCATTAGATAGAGCCAAAAATAGATTAGGAAAAAGAGCTACTCTTGTTACTTGGATTGAAAGCGATATTTTAGATTTTAAATCAAAAATTACTTATGATATTTGGCACGATCGAGCTGCTTTTCATTTTCTGACTAAAGAAAATGATATAAAAACTTATATTTCATTAACTGAAAAATATGTATCTAAAAATCTAATTATTGGAACTTTCTCAGATAATGGACCTATGAAGTGTAGTGGTTTAGAAATTACTCAATATTCAAAAAACAAAATGCACAAAACTTTTAATTCTAAATTTGAGCCAGTCAAATGTTTAATTAAAAATCATCAAACTCCATTTGATACTATTCAAAATTTTATTTTTTGTAGTTTTAAAAAACGATAAGCAATTTCCTTTTTACTCTTTAAAACCAACATTTCTTGTACATTTGCACTTATGCGTATAGATATTATTTCAGCAGCACCCGATTTATTAGAAAGCCCTTTTAATCATTCTATTGTAAAGAGAGCAAAAGAAAAAAATCTAGCGGAAATTGTGATTCACGATTTAAGAGCCTTTGGTTTAGGAAACTACAAACAAATAGATGATACTCAATTTGGAGGTGGTGCAGGAATGGTCTTAATGATTGAGCCTATTGCTAAATGTATCGAAGCATTAAAAGCAAAACGTGACTATGATGAAATTATATACATGACTCCTGATGCAAAGACATTAAATCAATCCATGTCTAATACCCTTTCATTACAAAAAAATATATTAATCCTGACTGGACACTACAAAGGTGTTGATCAAAGAGTCCGTGATAAATACATAACTAAAGAAATTTCTATTGGAGACTATGTTTTAACAGGAGGAGAATTAGCTGCAGCTGTTTTAGTAGACAGTATTGTGCGCTTAATTCCGGGAGTCATTGGAGATGAAACCTCTGCGTTAACTGATTCTTTTCAAGATAATTTATTATCTCCACCTGTGTATACAAGACCATCAAATTATGAAGGGATGGAAGTACCTCAGGTTTTGTTGTCTGGTAATTTTCCTAAAATAGAGGAATGGCGATCTGAAAAAGCATACGAACGAACACAACAAATTAGACCAGATTTACTAGACGAAACCCTATAGATTTACATGAAAAATTTAATAATTTGAAAAAAATTGCTTCATTTTTAAAAAATTATACTGCAATATCCTGGGTTCTTGGGTTTCAACTATTTCGCTTTTTTTTACTACCATTTATGGGACTAATGCCTCAAGATGCATATTATTATTTATATGGGCAAAATCTTTCGCTTTCCTATTTTGATCACCCGGGGATGATTGGATATTTGTTGAGAATTTTTACAGATGTTTTTGGTCAATCTATTTATGTGATTAAACTAACAGATTTTACTATTACTTCCATTACTATTATTTGTTTTTACAAATTATCCTCTCTATTTCTTTCAAAGCACCGAATGTTTAGGAGTTTAATTTTATTCACATCTACAATTTTTATTTCTATTCTATCCTTTAATTCTACACCAGACGTTCCTTTACTACTATTTTGGACCTTAACTATATTATTCTTGTATAAGGCAATTTTTGAAGAAAAAAAATGGCATTGGATACTTGCCGGAATTGCAATGGGAATGGCGTTTAATAGCAAATATACAGCACTACTATTACAAATTGGATTGCTTGGTTTTCTAACTTTTTCTTCCAAATACAGAAAACTATTGTTTTCTCCTTGGTTATGGTTTGGAATTATTATATCTGTAATAGTAACATTTCCTGTTTGGTTATGGAACTATCAAAATGAATTTGTCTCTTTTGCTTTTCAATCTTCTGAACGAACAAGCTCAATTGGTAAATTTGAAATAAAACCATTATTATTTTTAGGAACAATTGGACATCAATTGTTGTTGTTACTTCCAATTTTATTTAGTGTATTTGTAGTTTTTTCATTTAAGCACATAAAAAAATTATTGATAAAATTTAAATTACCAAGTGAAAAAACTCTTTTTTTATTAGCATTTTTTGTTCCAACATTTATAGGCTTCTTTCTCATCAGCCCTGTCTACTGGGTTAAGTTAAACTGGATGATGCCATCATACATAACTGGAATTATTATAGCCGGAATGTATATAAGTAAAAAACTATTAAAAGCTCAACTTATTATTGCTGTTATATTTCATCTTACTTTAGCAAGCCAAGTTGTATTTTATTTTTTTCCCATTAAAAGTGATGATACATGGGTAGGATGGAAAGCATTGGGTGAAAAAGTTGAGGAAATCTCGAAGAATGATCCAGATGCATTTATATTTTCAATGGATAATTATAAAACCTCTGCGCAACTACGATTTTTTACTTCAAAAACTGTTTTTGCTCAAAATGTAATACATGAACCTGCACTTCAATTTGATTACCTAAAAGATGTAATGGAAGACTACAGGGGTCGTAATGCATTTTATATAGATTCTGATAAAAGAAATAAGAACAATAAAAAACTCGGAAAACTCCCAGTAAAAATTGAGCCTTACTTTAAATCATCTGTAGAATTAAACCCTATCATTATTAATAAAGGCACTTCAAAAGAAAGAAAATTTTGGGTGTTCTATTGTAGAAACTATCAACCAAAAAAATAACTTGATTAGGTTTTATATCCTAAATTAAATTCTTAGATTTGCACTCGCTAAAATTAACCTCTGACGAAAATCGTGAAAGTTGATTATAGTAAACACAATAAAATATAATAAATGGAATCTTTAGTAAAATTTGTACAAGACGAATTTGTAACAAGAAACGAAAACCCAGAATTCTCTGCAGGAGATACAATAACAGTATATTACGAGATTAGAGAAGGTGAAAAAGTTAGAACTCAGTTTTTTAAAGGAGTTGTTATTCAAAAAAGAGGAACCGGATCATCAGAAACTTTCACAATTAGAAAAATGTCTGGAACGGTAGGTGTAGAAAGAATATTTCCAGTAAATCTTCCTTCAATTCAAAAAATCGAAGTTAATAAGAGAGGGAAAGTTCGAAGAGCACGTATTTATTACTTTAGAAATCTTACAGGTAAAAGAGCAAGAATTCAGGAAAAAAGACGTTAATACTTTTTTCAAAAAATCATATAATAAAAGGGCTTCATTAAATGAAGCCCTTTTTAATTAACAAATGTTGATAACTGGTGTTAGTACTTTGTTGATTTTTAATTAGTTAAAAAATTTGCAAATGTAATTTCTTCATATATATTTGAATCATAATTGCAAGGTTAGGCAAAAGTTTTTCGAAAGAATAATAGACAGCTGGCCAAGTAATTTAATAAAGTAACGTTCTTTATTTTCTGGATTACCTTTCAAATGTTAGAATAGAGTTTAGGCTCTTTTCAAAACAATTAGAGACAGCTGAGTTATGAAAATAACAAAACTTAACTAAAAAAAGTTTTACTTTTAGTAAATCGATCTTGAAGAGTAAACCGGGTGGAATTTCACTAAGTTGAACTTAGGTTTAGGCCAAGGTGAAACGAGATTCCAATCTGAGTCTAACAAAGAAACAGTTCCTTTGTTTAAAAGAAACATAGAGTCATATCTCTATTTGATCGTGTAGAAATACAGATCTTTGTTTACAATTAGTCTCTAAAGAAGCCATATCACTCAAGAAATTGAAGGATATGGCTTTTATTTTGTTAAATATTTTAGAATTATTTTTTAAAAAAAAATCTATAAATTTAATCAAGCTAACTTCGTTAAATACCAGTAGAATTCTTAAATTTGCGCTGCTTTTAAGCAAAATTAACCTTTAAAATTTGATCTCCTGTAGATTAGGTGACAGAAAAAAATCATTATGACTCAGAAAGCTACAATAGTTTATACAATTACTGATGAAGCTCCGGCTTTAGCTACTCGTTCTTTATTACCAATTGTAAAAGCATTTACAAGCAGTTCAAAAATAAACTTTGAAACAAAGGATATTTCCTTGGCTGCTAGAATATTAGCTAACTTCTCTGATGTTTTACCTGAAAATCAGCGAATTGAAGATGCTCTTACACAGCTAGGTGAATTAGCAAAAAAACCTGAAGCAAACATTATTAAATTACCTAATATCAGTGCTTCAGTTCCTCAATTAATTGCTGCGATCAAAGAATTACAATCTTTAGGATATAAACTTCCTGATTATCCAGAGACAGTTGAAACCACAGATCAAAAAGTTATTTTGGAACGTTATAATAAAGTAAAAGGTTCAGCTGTTAATCCAGTATTAAGAGAAGGAAACTCAGACAGAAGAGCACCAAAGGCAGTTAAAAATTATGCTAAAAAGAACCCACATTCAATGGGAACTTGGTCTTCAGAATCTCAATCTCATGTTGCAACTATGTCTGATGGAGATTTTGCCCATAATGAAAAATCGACAACAATTGAGGGTGCAACACATGTTCGAATTGTTCATATTGATGCTAATGGACGAGTTTCTATACTTAAAGACAATATTGCATTAGAAGACAAAGAAATCATAGATGCTACATTTATGAGTAAAAATACTCTTTTAAGCTTTTTAGAAGAACAAATCATAGACGCTAAACAAAATGACCTTCTATTTTCATTACACATGAAAGCCACAATGATGAAGGTTTCGGACCCAATCATCTTTGGTCACGCGGTTCGTGCTTTCTTTAAAGATCTATTTGACAAACATGGTAAAGCTCTAGATTCTGTAGGTGTAGATGTGAATAATGGATTTGGAAACTTATTGAGCAACATCAACCAGTTACCACCCTATAAGAAAGAAGAAATACTTTCTGATATAGAAACAGCTTTTGATAATAACCCAGACTTAGCAATGGTAGATTCTGATAGAGGTATCACCAATCTTCACGTTCCTTCAGATGTGATCATAGATGCTTCCATGCCAGCAATGATTCGTACATCTGGACAAATGTGGAACAAGAAAGGAAAATTACAAGACACAAAAGCGGTGATCCCAGATAGTTCTTATGCCGGAGTTTATCAAACGACTATGGATTTTTGTAAAAAACATGGTGCTTTTGATCCTAAAACAATGGGAACTGTTCCTAATGTTGGCTTAATGGCCAAAAAGGCAGAAGAGTACGGATCTCATAACAAAACTTTTGAAGTTCATGCAGATGGAATCATTCAAGTAATTGATTCTAAAAACACTGTATTATTAGAGCATAATGTGGAAGCTGGAGATATCTGGAGAATGTGTCAGGTAAAAGATGCTCCAATTCAAGATTGGGTAAAACTTGCAGTTAATCGTGCGAGAGCTACAGAAACACCGGCTGTTTTTTGGTTAGGAGAGAAAAGATCTCACGATTCTGAATTGATTAAAAAAGTAAATACCTATTTACAAGATCACAATACAGAAGGATTGGATATTAGAATCTTATCACCAGAAGATGCAACCTTATTCAGTTTAGAAAGAATCAAAGAAGGAAAAGATACAATCTCTGTTACTGGTAATGTTCTTCGTGATTATTTAACAGACCTCTTCCCTATTTTAGAATTGGGAACATCTGCTAAAATGCTTTCTATTGTTCCTTTAATGAACGGAGGAGGATTATTCGAAACTGGCGCCGGAGGTTCAGCTCCAAAACACGTGCAGCAATTTTCTAAAGAAAATCACTTGCGTTGGGATTCTTTAGGAGAGTTTTTAGCACTAGCTATATCACTTGATCATTTTGGGAATACAAATGATAATGCTAAAGCTAAAGTTCTAGCAAAAACTCTTGACGATGCAACTGAAGCATTCTTAGATAATAAAAGATCTCCATCGAGAAAAGTAGGAGAATTAGACAATAGGGGAAGTCATTATTATTTGGCTTTATATTGGGCAAAGGCATTAGCAACTCAAAGTCAAGATTTAGAACTTAAAAACCAATTTTCTAGCATTGCATTTGAATTAAGTGATAACGAGCAAATAATTTTAAGAGAACTTAATGATATACAAGGTGAGGCGACAAACATTGGTGGTTATTATCTTCCTGATGAAAAAGCAGCTGATAAAGCAATGCAACCCAGTATAACATTAAATAATATAATTGAAAGTATATAAAGGAAATACAACTTACTAATCAAAAGAGTGCAATATTGCACTCTTTTTTTTTAGATTTAATTTATTTCCACCTACTTTTACCAAAGAGTTATAATAAAATCATTTTTTTGACATTGTTATGGGTGATATAAAAACTACTGAACAGGATTCTAATTACAATCATTTAGAAAAAATGTCTTTATCAGAATTATTGACAAACATTAATAATGAAGATAAAACAGTAGCTTTTGCAGTTGAAAGAGCAATCCCTCAAATTAAATCTTTAATAGAAAATATAATTGAAAAATTAAATAATGGGGGACGGTTATTTTATATTGGAGCTGGTACAAGTGGACGATTAGGAATTCTAGATGCCTCTGAATGCCCACCTACTTTTGGAGTACCACATGAGTTGGTAAATGGTTTAATTGCTGGAGGAGATGAAGCTATAAGAAAAGCAGTTGAATTTGCTGAAGATTCTGAAGTACAAGGTTGGAAAGATTTATTAGAGTATAATATTTCGTCTAGTGATATTGTAGTAGGAATAGCAGCATCTGGAACTACTCCTTATGTAATTTCTGCTATAGAAATGTGTAATAAGAATAATATTACTACAGGTGGTATTACTTGTAATAAAAACGCTCCTTTAGGACAAACTGCTGTATTTCCAATAGAAATAGTAGTAGGTCCAGAATTTGTAACAGGGAGTTCTAGAATGAAAGCAGGAACAGCTCAGAAAATGGTTTTGAACATCATTTCTACTGCAACAATGATTAAATTAGGAAAAATAAAAGGTAATAAAATGGTAGACATGCAATTATCTAATCATAAATTAGTTAATAGGGGTATTAATATGTTATGTGAAGAATTATCTATCAAAACATCTGAAGCTAATATGCTATTGGAAAAATATGGGAGCGTTAGAAAAGCAATTGAAAACTATAAATAATGCCTATTAATCAAGATTTAGCAGCTAAAGGATTTAGAAAATTATTAATTTTACTAGTATTACTTATAGCTTCACCATTATTATTGACAATTTCTTTCAAAGCTATAAAAGTTTATGGTGAGGGATATCTTTATTACGTTAGTATCACAGGGATAGTTTTATCCTCAATGCTGACTTTTTTTACACTTTTTTTTGCATTTAAAACTTTCAAAACATTGTTAGAAGCACTCTTTTCAGAAAAATAATTGAAAGTCAATGTTCCTCTAGGATCATTTTAATAAAAACTACTGCAGTGAAAGAGTGAGAAGTTTAAACAATCTTATTGATAATTATCGAATCAATTTTTTGTATTTGATTCTTTTTGGCATCAAATCTCCTCCTAATCTTTTCTTTTTATTTTCCTCATACTCGGAAAATGAACCTTCAAAGAAATAGACTTGACTATCACCTTCAAAAGCTAAAATATGAGTACAAACTCTATCCAAAAACCATCTATCATGACTAATTACAACAGCACAACCAGCAAAGTTTTCTAATCCTTCTTCTAAAGCTCTTAGTGTATTTACATCAAGGTCATTTGTTGGCTCATCCAACAATAAAACATTTCCTTCTTCTTTTAGTGTCATCGCCAGATGTAATCTGTTTCTTTCCCCTCCAGATAATGTGTTAACTGTTTTATTTTGTTCACTTCCAGAAAAATTAAAACGACTTAGGTAGGCTCTCGAATTTACTTGTTTTCCACCCATCATTATTAAATCTTGTCCATCGGAAAAATTTTCCCAGATAGATTTCCCTGCATCTATATTGGAATGTGTTTGATCTACGTAGGCAATTTTTGCAGTTTCACCAACATTAAAATTTCCTTTATCTGCATTTTCTTCACCCATAATCATTTTAAAAATAGTGGTTTTACCGGCACCATTTGGACCTATGATTCCTACAATACCTGCCTGTGGCAAATTAAATTCTAAATTTTCATATAATAACTTATCTCCATAAGCTTTGGAAACACCTGAGGCTTCAATAACATTAGTTCCTAATCTAGGACCGTTTGGTATAAAAATTTCTAATTTCTCTTCCTGCTGTTTTTGATCTTGACTCATCAAGCGTTCATAACTTTTTAGACGAGCTTTTTGCTTGGTTTGCCTTCCTTTAGCTCCTTGCCTTACCCACTCCAATTCACGCTCTAAGGTTTTTTGACGTTTTGAAGCTGTTTTACTTTCTTGTGCCAGTCGTTTGGACTTTTGATCTAACCATGATGAATAATTTCCTTTCCATGGAATTCCTTCACCTCTGTCCAACTCTAAAATCCAACCTGCTACATTGTCTAAGAAATACCTGTCATGAGTTACTGCTATTACAGTTCCTTTGTATTGAGCTAAGTGATGTTCTAACCAATGAACAGATTCTGCATCTAAATGGTTAGTTGGTTCATCTAATAACAAAATTTCAGGTTCTTGTAAAAGTAATCTACACAAGGCAACTCTCCTTTTTTCACCACCAGAAAGTATACCAATTTTTTTGTCAGAATCTGGGGTTCTAAGAGCATCCATAGCTATCTCTAATTTGGTATCTAATTCCCAAGCATTAGAGGCATCTATTTTATCTTGTAAATCTGCTTGTTGTGCCATTAGCTTGTCCATTCTATCGGAATCAGAATATACTTCCTCTAAACCAAATAATTCGTTTATTTTATTGTATTCATCTAAAATAGCTACTGTCTCTGCAACACCCTCTTTAACTACCTCCATAACTGTTTTCTCTGGATCTAGTTTTGGTTCTTGCTCTAGATAGCCAACTTGATAACCTGGAGAAAAAGTAACATCTCCCTGAAAGTTTTTCTCAACTCCAGCTATAATTTTTAAAAGTGTAGACTTTCCTGAACCATTTAATCCAAGTATTCCAATTTTAGCTCCATAAAAGAAACTTAAGTAAATATTCTTTAAAACTTGTTTGTTTGTACTTTGGTAAGTTTTATTGACTCCAGACATGGAGAAAATAACTTTTTTATCATCAGACATTTAATGGTACTTTAAAAATTTAATAAAACTAGACTCTTCCTTTTAATGCATTAAATACCCATGCAATGGCAAAAAAACCAATTCCTACTGATGCAAACCCCCAGCCTGCTACATCGTCATATCTAAACGCTCCTAAGCATATCAATGCTAAACCTACAACTATCATGATGATTGTGGCCCATGCTAAAACTCCATTTTTATCCATTGGTATTAATTTAAGTTACTAAAATTATGAAAATTTTAGTAGTTGGTTAGAAAAACAAATGTCGACATTTTTTTGAAGTTATACTATTCAAGAAATGGTATTTTGTTCTATTGGAAATTTGTAGGATAGATCATTAAAAAAATAATTTCACAAAACTATAATGAGGCGGCTAATCTGCATCCTTGATCAATAGCTCTTTTAGCGTCTAACTCGTCTGCTATATCTGCACCTCCTATGATATGAATATTTTTTCCTGATGATTCTAAAGCGGTATATAATTCTTTGAGAGGAGTTTGACCTGCACAAATAATAACATTGTCTACCTCTAGAATTTTTGATTGATCTCCTTTAGAATAATGAAGACCTTGGTCATCTATTTTAGTATACTGAACTTCATTGATAAATTGTACGTTTCGCTTTTTTAGATTAGCTCGATGAATCCAACCAGTTGTTTTTCCTAAATTACCCCCAAATTTACCCTTACTCCTTTTAAACATAAAAATTTCTCGTTTTGCAGATGGAAATGAGGGTTGTATTCCAGCTATTCCTCCTCTAGCCTCAATATTTTTGTCAATTCCCCATTCTGTCAACCAAGTATCTATATCTAAAGCACTAGAGTCTCCCTGATGAAGAAGAAATTCAGAGACATCAAACCCAATTCCTCCTGCTCCAATTACGGCAACTCTTTTACCAACTTGTTTTTTATGTTTCAAAACATCTAGATAACTTACAACTTTACTGTGATCTATACCTTCAATATTAGGTGTTCTTGGCGAGATTCCTGTAGCGATAATTATTTCTTCAAAATCTGATTGTTCTAAATCACTTTTAACTACTCTTTTATTAAGTATTAACTCAACATTATGCAATTTCAACTGATTCTTATAGTATCGAATAGTTTCATAAAATTCTTCTTTTCCAGGAATTTGTTTTGCCATGTTAAATTGCCCTCCAACCTCTGATTCCGAGTCAAAAAGGGTTACATAATGTCCTCTTTGAGCGGCAATAGTAGCTACTGAAAGCCCGGCAGGTCCAGCCCCAACAACTGCTATTTTTTTTGGTATTGATGCCACGTCATAATTAAATTCAGTTTCATGACATGCTCTAGGATTCACTAAACAACTAGCTACTTTTTGTTTAAAAACATGATCTAAACAGGCTTGATTACAAGCAATACAGGTATTAATTTCTTCAGACTTCTCATTAGCCGCTTTATTTACCCAATGGGGATCAGCTAAAAAAGGACGTGCCATAGAAATCATATCTGCATCTCCTCTTGCTAAAACTTCTTCAGCTGTCTCTGGCATATTTATTCTGTTAGAAGTAACTAATGGTATAGATACCTCCTCTTTCATTTTTTTAGTAACCCATGTAAATGCTGCTCTTGGCACAGAAGTAGCAATCGTAGGAATTCTAGCCTCATGCCAACCTATTCCAGTATTAATGATGGTAGCTCCTGCTTTTTCAATTTCTTTTGCTAATTGGACAACCTCCTCCCATGTACTCCCTTTTTCTATGAGGTCTAACATTGATAACCGGTAAATAATGATAAAATCTTCACCAACTGCCTCTCTAACAGATTTCACCAATGCAATTGGTAATCTCATTCTATTGGCATATGAACCTCCCCATTCATCTTTTCTTTTATTGGTGTGAGCTGCAATAAATTGATTGATTAAATATCCTTCTGACCCCATTATCTCAATGCCATCATACCCAGCCATTCTTGAATATTTAGCACAATTCACAAAATCTCGTATGGTTCTATGTATACCAGACTTAGTTAATTTGAAGGGTTTAAAAGGTGTGATTGGAGATTTAATTTTAGAGGGGGCAACATTAAAAGGATGGTAACCATATCTTCCTGCGTGTAATATCTGCATACAAATTTTTCCTCCTTCATCATGAACAGCTTTGGTGATTTTTTGATGCTGAATAGCATGTTTTTTTGAGGACATCCTTGCTGAGAAAGGGCCTGTCCATCCTTGTATATTTGGAGAAATTCCTCCAGTTATGATTAGACCCACTCCTCCTTTAGCTCTTTCAGCATAATAGGCTGATATTCTTTCAAGACCATTTTTTTCTTCCTCTAGACCTGTATGCATTGAACCCATTACAATTCTATTTTTTAAGGTTGTGAAACCTAAATCTAAGGGCTCAAAAATGTGTGGATATTTCATAAAAATGGATTA
>CALKFR010000023.1 GCA_938084555.1 uncultured Flavobacteriaceae bacterium
GGTTTCAAACTAACGAAGAACCAGATTTAATATTTTTAGATATCCAATTATCTGATGGTTTGTCCTTTGAAATTTTTGAGGTATTAACTATTCATAGTGCGATTATATTTACAACCGCCTACGATGAATATGCACTTAAAGCCTTTAAGCTTAACAGCATTGATTATTTGTTAAAACCTATAGATGAGGATGAGTTAAAAAATGCAGTAAATAAATATTACAAAAAACTACCAAGATCATCCAGTCTTAAAGTTGATATGGATGATATCCGTAAACTATTAATTAATCCAATAGATAGGAAGTATAAGAAAAGGTTTACCATAAAGATTGGACAACACATTAAAATTATTCCTACAAATGAAATTGAATGTTTTTATAGTGAAAACAAATCAACATACATTCATTCTCAATCAAATAGAAGCTATTTAATTGATAATTCATTAGAGTATTGGCAAGAAAGTTTAGATCCGGAAAGTTTTTTTAGAGTTAATAGAACTTTTATAATTCATATTAGCGCAATTAAAGATATTGTTGCATATACAAATAGTAGACTCAGACTGATTTTAAATTCCTTTGCTGAAATAGAAATTATAGTTAGTAGAGAAAGAGTTAAGGAATTTAAGAAATGGATTGATAGATAAACGGGTTAAATTTCTAATAATTTGATTCTTTTTATATATTTACATAGCTATCTTAGCTTTTCAAATACTATGTAACAAATTTGGACGTTCTAATTATTATTATTTTAAAAACTTACAATGAAAAAACACAGTTTTCTCTTTATCTCTTTAGCCCTAATTTTTTTAATAGCTAGCTGTTCAGATAGCCAAAAGTTTGCTATAGAAAAGGGTAAAGTAGGTCATTTAACTACTAAAACAACGGTAAAAGAGCTTCCTGAAATTTTTAAAAATGATTCTATCGTATCAAATTTAAGTGAAGGAGCACTGGGAGACAATTATTTTCAAGATGATGATGAGTATTTAATTTATAATAAGAGTGGGAAACACTTATTAACTATAGTACCAAAAGAACAGTTAGATTCTACTTCGACAATTAAAAGTATACAAATCTTTGACGATAGATTTAAAACAAAAACAGGCCTAAATATTAGAACATCTTTTTCAGATATTAGAGCTAATAATATAATTAACAAAATAGAATCATCGTTTTATTCCGCTACGTTATTTATTGATGAATTAAATGCTACCATAGCAATAGATAAGGAAGAATTAGGATTGAAAGCTTTTAGTAACCAAAAGGTTACCATAGAGCAAATTCCTGATTTAGCTAAGATGAAATCATTTATTGTTTGGTTCTATTAAGATGTCTAATAAATATATCATTCAGAATTCACCATTTATAGTACCAACAAATGATGGAAAACTAATTGAGGAACATTTTGGTAATTTAACCGATAAAAATTCTAATATTAGTATAGCTCATATGGTTGCTCCACCCGGATGGAGTGAGCCTTTTCAAACTCCAAATTTTGAAGAATTTACCTACATTATAAAAGGAAAAAAACAATTCATTATAGATGATGAAACAATCATTTTAGAAGCAGGACAATCTATAAAAATTGAAAAAAATATAAGAGTTCAATATTCAAATCCTTTCAAAGAAGAATGCGAATATATTGCTATTTGTATTCCTGCATTTTCTATTGACTTAGTGAATAGGGAAGAGTAGGTTTATTTTTTTTTTCTAGTAAGATAGAAAGGAAAATAAATTAGCAAGAAAAAAGGAATAACTATTATCTCTACAACAAAAATATATTGTGGCCATTCTCCAAAAACGTCTAATAACGTAGTTGCATCAGGTTTTCTGTTAGTGTAAAAATAATTAGAGCCTAATAGGTAGTTTATTAAAAACATCAAAACCATATATACCTGCATCCCAATAAATGATTTAAATACACTTTTTAGCGTTGGTTTCATTTTATATACAAATGTTGCATATAGCATAAATATTACTAGTCCTGAATGAACAAACCAATATCTAAAAAAAGTGAAGTTTAAAAAATTATAGTCTGAAGGTGTAATTAAAGATTGCAATGTTCCTGCTAAAATTAAAAAGAATAGAATTTCATAATAGATATACTTTCTTGTGAAAGAAAGTACGGGAATAATTAATGCTAAAAAACTACATAAATGAAGAGGAAGGTCTTCTTGATAATTAAAATCTGGCTTGTAAATATTTAATATAGATCCAAAAATAACTGTTAGACTTATAGAAGATGTAAGAATGTTACCTGTTAAAAATTGAATTTTTTTTGATTGTTTTTTTGCCCAATAAATTAAAATAGTCCCTAAAGTAATAACAATAGCACTAATTATAATATGCTGTCTAGAGAAAGGAATAAAATCAGCATTTTCACCAAAGAAAAAATCATTCAATTGCAAGATATTTCTTACAATATATCACTTTTTTTTAATTATTAATTTTCGAAGCTAATAATGTGTTTTTCAAAAGCATAGCTATAGTCATTGGGCCAACTCCTCCAGGAACAGGTGTAATAAACGCTGCCTTTTTTGAAACTTCATCAAAAGCGACATCTCCTAATAAGCGATAACCATTTTTTTTACTAGCATCTTCAACTCTAGTAATACCAACGTCTATTACGGTTACATTTTCTTTAACCATATCCTCAGTTAAAAATTCAGGTATACCCAATGCAGCTATTACTATATCTGCTTGTAATGTAATCTCTTTTAAGTTTTTTGTTCTACTATGTGTAATTGTTACTGTAGCGTTTCCAACAGTTCTTTTTTGAGAAAGCAATATACTCATTGGACTCCCAACGATATGACTTCTTCCAATAACCACAACGTGTTTTCCTGAAGTTTCAACATTATATCGCTTTAAAAGTTCAAGTATGCCATAAGGTGTGGCAGAAATAAAGGTAGGTAGGTTTAAGGCCATTTTTCCAACATTAGTGGGATGGAAACCATCTACATCTTTTTTAGGATCTACAGCCATTAAAACCTTTTGTTCATCTATATGTTTTGGCAAGGGAAGTTGAATGATAAATCCATCTATAGCAGTATTATTGTTCAATTCATCAATTTTTGATAATAGAGATGTTTCAGAGGTGTCTTGAGGTAATTCTATTAGGGTAGAAAAAAAACCAACCCGATTACAAGCTTTTACTTTAGCACCAACATAAGTTCTACTTGCTCCATCATTACCAACGATTACTGCAGCCAAGTGAGGGATTTTTTTTCCTTCTTTTTTTAATTGTAAAACTTCTAATGTTATCTCATCTTTAATGTCTGATGAAGTTTGTTTTCCGTCTAATAAAATCATTTAATTTTTATTTTCAATTATTACTGCATTCCTCTCATCATTTGCATCATCTTTTTTCCTCCGCCTCCTTGCATCATTTTCATCATTTTACTCATTTGATTAAATTGTTTCATTAATTGATTTACATCTTGAACAGATGTACCTGAGCCCTTAGCAATTCTTTTTTTTCTACTTGCATTTATAGAAGTTGGTGTAGATCTTTCAGATGGAGTCATGGAATGAATTATAGCTTCTATACCTTTAAAAGCATCATCATCTATATCTACATCTTTCATAGCTTTTCCAGCACCAGGAATCATTCCAACAAGATCTTTCATACTTCCCATTTTCTTTATTTGTTGAATTTGAGATAAGAAATCGTCAAAGCCGAATTGGTTTTTCGCTATCTTTTTTTGGAGCTTTCTCGCCTCCTCTTCATCATATTGTTCTTGAGCTCTTTCAACTAAAGAAATAACATCCCCCATTCCCAAAATACGGTCTGCCATTCTATCTGGATAAAAAATATCAATGGCATCCATTTTCTCACCAGTTCCTATAAATTTTATGGGTTTGTTAACTACAGACTTAATAGACAAAGCAGCTCCTCCTCGGGTATCACCATCCAACTTAGTGAGTATTACACCATCAAAGTTTAAGATATCATTAAAAGCCTTTGCTGTATTTACTGCATCTTGTCCAGTCATAGCATCAACAACAAATAATGTTTCTTGAGGTTTTACGGCATTATGAATATTAGAAATTTCAGTCATCATTTCCTCATCAACAGCTAATCGACCAGCAGTGTCAATAATTACAGCAGTTTTACCAGTTGCTTTAGCGTGTTTGATAGCATTTAATGAAATTTCTACTGGGTTTTTATTATCAACCTCTGCATATACATCAACCCCTATTTGTTCACCAACTACTTGTAATTGGTTTATTGCTGCAGGTCTATATACATCACAACCAACTAGAAGCACTTCTTTTGTTTTTTTAGTTTTCAAAAAATTAGCTAGTTTACCTGAAAATGTTGTTTTTCCGGAACCTTGTAAACCAGACATTAAAATTACGGTTGGGTTTCCCCCCAAGTTGATACCAACAACATCACCACCCATTAAATCAGTTAATTCATCCTTAACTAATTTTACCATTAATTGACCAGGATTCAGTGTGGTTAAAACATTTTGTCCTATAGCTTTATTTTGAACTCTTTTGGTGAACTCCTTTGCAATTTTAAAATTAACATCAGCATCTAGTAATGCCCTTCGAACTTCTTTTAAAGTTTCAGCCACATTAACTTCTGTTATTTTACCATGACCTTTAAGGGTATGTAAAGCCTTATCTAATTTTTCACTTAAATTATTAAACATAGGATTCTATTTGCTTTTTTTAAGAATAACAAATATAGAAAATACATGTATTTTACTAAAGGAAAAGAGCACTTAATCTTTTTTTATTCTTGGTAAAGAATAATATACTTTAAATAAGTATTTATTTTTTATTAAACATCCTTTAAGAATAGTTTCAATGTTGAAGATTTGCTATTTAATCTTTAGGTTTATTTATAAAAAAGTAGGTTAATTAAGTTTGGTATTCATAAATCTTATTGTATTTTTCGGGAATATATTTAGCTATAAATGAAGAAAAACATCACAATTAAAGAATTATCTAAAATTCTGGAGGTATCTATATCTACAGTTTCTAAGGCTTTAAATGATAGTTATGAAATTAGTGATAGTACAAAAGAAAGAATTAAATCAGCAGCTAAGCTTCACAATTATAAGCCTAATAAATTGGCAGTTAATTTAAAGTCTGGTAAAACCAACACAATAGGTGTTGTTTTACCAAGCATTAAAAATTTTTTTATGTCTAGAGTTTTGAGAGGTATAGATAGTGTAATTGCTAAATCTCAATACAATATTATCATTAGTATTACCAATGAATCTTATGACAAAGAAGTACAGTCTGTTCAAACATTATCTAATGGCCTTGTAGATGCCATTATTATTGCTGTATCAGAGGAAACACAAATTAAACAAGACTTTTCTCATTTAAATAGCTTAATCGGTGATACTCCCTTACTAATGGTAGACAGAATTGTAAATTCTATTAGCTGTGATAAAGTATTAGTTGATGACTATAATGCTGTTTTTAATGCCGTAAATGAATTAATTAATGAAGGAAGAAAAAGTATTGTATTGGTTTCTAGCATTAATAATTTAAACGTAGGTAAACTGAGAACAAAAGGATATAAATCTGCTGTTGAAAATAAACAAGAAGCAATTATAGTTGAAGGTTCAGAAGAATATTTAGAAAAAGAGTTAACGAAATTAATTGATTTAAATAAGATAGATGCTATCATGGCATTAGATCAAGAATCTTCCTTAGCAGCATATAGAATTGGTAAGAAGAAAAAAGTATTAACCAATAAAAAAATTGCCATAATAGGCTATGCTAGTAGGGTTATTTCAGAACACTTAACTCCCAAACTTACCACTATTGACCAACATGGTAAAAAAGTAGGCTCAACTGCTGCAAGGCTTCTATTAAAGAGATTAGATGAATTTGATGGAGAGCCAGAATCTATTGTTATAAATTCTACTGTTCAAAAAAGATTTACCAGTTAAATTCAATCAAATCTTATATTTATCTAAATATTATTTAGATTTTTTATTAAACTTTAAAGCAGCTCCATTAATACAATGTCTTTCACCAGTCGTATTTGAAGGTCCATCGTTAAAAGAATGACCTAAATGACCTCCACATGTTGCACATTTTAATTCAGTTCTGGCATAACCAATTTTATAATCTACATCTAATTCAACATTATTTATGATAGCTCTATCAAAAGATGGCCAGCCTGTTCCAGAGTCAAATTTATGAGAAGAGTCATATAATGGTGTTTCACATGCAGCACAAACATAAACACCAACCTCTTTATTATCGTTTAGAGGGCTGGTAAAAGGTCTTTCTGTTCCAGCCTCTCTCAAAACATAATATTGTAAACTATTTAACTGCTTTTTCCATTCAGAATCAGTTTTTTCTAATGCATATTTTTTCTTATTTTTTTTATCTGATTTCTGGGCAATTCCCGAACAACTTATTAAAAATGTGATAAGAACAAATGCTATTAATTTTTTCATGGTTTTTAATTATTTATGATTAAAATACTAAAATTAGTTTTTACAGGATTCAACGTAGTAGTCTATTATTTTTTTTATGTTTCTTTTTTTAATTTGATTTTTTTTGATCTTTTCTATTAAGCTTGGACAATTGCTAAAAAAATCATAAAGACGCTTTTTAATATTTTTGCATCCAGCCCCATCGATACAACCTATGTTGTATGTATATTTACTGTTTTTTCGTTTAATGAAAATCTCTGTATTAGAATTGTATGTTTTTGTCTGTGTATGATTATTTTTAATTTTAGAACCAAATAATATAATATATAAATCTATATTTCCATTACTATAAATTTTAATTCCAAGACCTTTTTGAACTTTTTTAGAGTTTTTATGTGATTTTACATCTAGAATATGATAGTGTTTTGTTTTTTTCTTATTAAAAACTTTTATATCACTTATCTCATTGAGGTCATATTTTTTATCGGTTTTCAAAGAAATTAATTCTATTCCAATTTGTTTAACCGAATCATTAATCTCTTGGTTGTTTTTTAACTTTATGGTAACGCTAACTTGTGCAAAGGACAAAAGGCTAGAAAAGAATAATAGATTTAAAAGTATAATTTTTTTCATGCGTTTTGTTTAATAAAATCAATACTCTTCAGAATAACATTCTCATTCCTCAATATTTTTGTGTGTCCCAATTTATTAGTAATTAATAAACTTCCCTTTTTTAAATTTTTTCGTATTTCATAGGCACAACTTACAGGTACATCTCCGTCTGTCACATCATGAATTACCAATAAAGGAATATTAATTTTTTTTGCAACGGTACTGCTTGAAGAATCATCAACTTTTATATTCCATTTTTTTTCTAATCTAGATTGTATTAATTGAGCAGACCTTTTCTTGAGACCCAAGTTTTTGGCGAAATTTAAAATAATATCGGAAATTTTATCTCCAGATCCAATTGCTATAAATGATTTTATACTTAAGAAATTAGAGGTGGCTATATACAAGCTGGTAGCTCCAAAAGAATGCCCTATAGCAGCTTCGAATGGCCCAAATGTTGTATTTATTTTCTTGATTGTTTCTAAAAATTCAGGCATCATCGTAGTTTTACCTGTGGATCTCCCGTGAGCAGGTCCATCAAAAGAAATTACCATATATCCATTTTCTAATAATTTATCAGCAAAAGCATATAATTGAGTGCTTCTGCCACACCAACCATGAACTAATAATACTTTTTTTCTAGAGTATCCGTAAGATAGAACTTCAATTTCTTTATTAATATTTTCAATGAAAAGACGCTTTTTTTGTGCGCTCTTCAACATGTATTGCTCTCGTTTGGGGATAGTATATTTTATAGGAGTTGTGAAAAGTATCAAACCAAATAAGCTAGATAACCTACAAGAAATTAAATCTAAGCTCCTTGCAAACAATCGAATAGGTTTAGGAACAGCTAAACTTGGAATTAATTTTTTTTTATTTTTTAAAAGATTCAATTGTATGTTTTGTGAAGAATTTTTTAGGCCTAATTAGCTTCATACAAAAATATGGAAATCTAGTTTGTTATTTTATAGAACACTTTTATTTATCAAATAATTATGAAAAATTTAGGGTTTATTAAATTTAAGTATATTGCATATATAATTAAGTTTAAATTATAATAAAAAAATTAAAAGTATTATTTTTTTCTTTTAATATAATATTTTAAAAATCCAAATTTACATGTTAAAAAAAGGAGACAAAAAGCTTATTAATGCTTGGGCATTTTATGATTGGGCAAATTCAGTTTATTCTTTAGTTATTGGTACTGCAGTTTTTCCATTATACTATTCAAATATTACAGAAGGTGCTACAGTTTCTTTTTTAGGAACAGAGTGGGATCATCCAGATACATTGTATTCTTACGCTTTGTCCTTCTCTTTTTTAGTAGTTGCCTTTATGTCACCAATTCTTTCAGCAATTGCAGATTATACAGGAAATAAAAAACGTTTTCTTCAAATTTTTTGTTGTTTGGGTTCTTTCTCCGTAATGTCTTTATACTTTTTTGATGGAATTGATACCGTTTGGATTGGTATTGTTTTTACTATTCTTGCAAGTATTGGTTTTTGGTCTAGTATTGTTTTTTACAATGCTTATCTTCCAGAGGTAGCTTATCCTGATGATCAAGATAGAGTAAGTGCAAAAGGTTTTATTATGGGTTACATAGGTTCCATTATTTTATTAGCAATTAATTTAGGAATGATTTTGAATCCAGACATGTTAGGAATTACTTCTGGAGCGGCCTCTCAAATATCTTTTGTAATGGTTGGTTTATGGTGGTTGGGTTTTGCACAAATCACTTTTAAACAACTACCAAATAATGTATTTCAAAAAAAACCTGAAAAAGACTATATATGGAAAGGTTTCAAAGAATTGAAAATAGTAGGAAAAGAAATCAACAATTACCCAACTTTAAAAAGATTTCTTGTTGCTTTTTTTTTACTAAGTGTAGGAGTTCAAACCATTATTTTGTTGGCTACAATTTTTGGTTCAACAGAGTTGGGTCTTGGAACTATAAATTTAATAATCACAGTATTGTTAATACAAATTGTTGCAATTTTTGGTGCTTGGTTTTTTTCAAATTTATCTGACAAATATGGAAATTTTAAGGCACTTAAAATAACTGTTTTAATATGGATTCTTGTATGTTTGGCAGCATTTATGCTTCATAAAGATTTACCAAATGTAGATGTTCTGTTTTATGGTTTAGGGGTTATTTTAGGTTTGGTTCTCGGAGCTATCCAATCGTTAACTCGATCTACATATTCTAAACTTTTACCAGAGACTACTGAAGATCATGCAACTTATTTTAGTTTTTATGATGTGACTGAAAAAATAGCAATTGTTCTTGGAACCTTTGTTTACGGACTTTTGTATGCTTTAACAGATTCGATGCAATGGAGTGTACTGTGTTTGGCTTTTTTCTTTATTATATCATTAATTATTTTAAACACTTTGAAGAAAACAAAGTTTGTAAAATAAACAAACTTTCCAATAGCTATAAAGAAAGGACTGCCTATCAAGACAGTCCTTTTTCATTTTTTATAGAACAGTTACTTGAAAAGTAGCTTCAATATCTGCTTCTCCACCGGCGTTAGTTATATCACCAGTGCTAACTCCAGGTTCAGTCTTTTCTGGCTCATGAATTAAGGTAATGGTTATATTTCCAGCACCACCATCTGTAGTAGTTAATGTAAATTGAACCCCTAATGGATTACCATCAGAATCGGCATCAGAATAAGCAAATGTTGCAACACTATTTGTTGGTGTGAAAAAGAATTGATGCTCAAGAGCTTCTTCAATAACTTCTTCAGTTATGTCCTCTGCAGGAGATTCAGTTTCGTTTAAAACCTCCATTTCACCATTATATACTGTATTGGTAGCTAAACTACCACTTACAGTAACTACTGGAGCATCTGGTCCGTCACCATCTAAGTCTTGAGTTTTTAAGACAATAGTTGCTCCACCGTTAGTTGGAATTAATGTAGCAATCATAGTAGTAATTACCTCTTCTTCATTAACTGGTTCCGGATCATCATTATCACACGATATGAATAGTATTGATGCAATAAATAATATACTTAATAATTTAATTGTTTTCATTGTTTTTATTTTTATTAATAATTTAATTTTAGTTGAATTGTAAAATTTCTTCCGATTTCATCAGCAAAATATCGTAGTCGGTTTAAATTTTCTCTATAGTTAGTATTTAATAAATTGTTTACTGTAAATGCTAAATTTACCTTTTTATTCTTAAAAATTTTAAGATCAAAACTCCCTTTAAAATTCACAATATGATAGGCGGGGGGTGGTGTACTTATGTCTACTAGTACATATGAATTAGTTCTTGGAATAAAAGCTTCAAAATTATTATTAGGATATTCATTTTGTCTAAAAACCCATTCGCTTTCAATTTCTGTATTAAAGTTAGACCAAGATTTATTTGAATACCGTATGATATTTACAGTCTTAAATGAAGGAATGTCTATCAAAGCCCTGTCTGAACTCAGGTCTTTTCCTTTGATAAAAGATGATTTATTATTGTATTCAAATTGCTTAGTGATATAGTAATTAAGGTTTAAATCAACTCCAAAAAGTGATGCATTAATTTGTTTATAATCCCATACAGGAAATGCACCTCTATTAGTTGTTTCTACCCCTAATGGTTCAATGTAAATAAAGTTATTTATATAATTAACAAAACCGTCTACATGAAATTCGAGGTTACTATTATTGTAATTATAGGTTCCAGATATTCTATGAGATGTTTCTTTTTTTAATCGTAAATCTCCTAATTCAATTCTAGCCGCAGAATGGTGTAATCCGTCACTAAATAACTCTGAAACATTTGGAGCTCTGTTTGATAAACCGTAATTAAAAACAAAAGAATTTTTAGCATCTAACTCCAAAAATATACCAGAAGATGTAGAGAGATTGTGAAAATCAAAAATTGGGTTAACCAGTAATTGAGTCCCGAGATCTTCTATTATTATTTCTTGAAAATCTATATTATAATCTCTTTCTTCCCATCTTGAGGTCTGATAAAATTTTTTCGCATTAATTCTATTGAAATCATATCTAACACCAATGTCTAGCACTATTTTGTCTGTAGGTTTAAAATTTGATATCAGATGAAAACCTAGATCAAATTTTTTGTAATCAGGAATTAAACGTCTAACACCGGTGTCCGGATTCGCAAAATGGTCTTGGTATCTTGCTAAAACCCCTAACTTAAAATTAGTAGCTGTTTTGGAATCTAATTGTAAAGTTGATTTAAGTGTATGACTTTGAAGCTCTAGATCTATTGCAGCAACATTTCTATCATCACCTCTTCTAATGTCAAATTCAAATCTATGATTGTTTTGATAATCATATTGAATATCTAGTTTACCCAATTCTTTATACCTCTTATAATACTTTCCTTTAAAAATATGGTGTGTAACTTCCTGTCTTGGTGCACTAATATCATAACTAAAGGGATTAATTATTCTAGGTTGATTAGAATTTATACCATCTACTAAATCTTCAACATTTCCTATATGTGAAGATCTTAAAATACCAATTTTATTTTTTAAGTAACTGTAATAAAACTCATATCCATGTTCAAATTCTTTTCTTCCTGTAAATAATGAAAAAGCTCTAGACTCACTACCTGTATTGGTTAATATATAGTCTGGAGAGTTGAAGTCTCCAAATTTCTTAAACGATGTTTGACCACTAACATACCAACCATTATTAGATGTTTTTGTAAAAGTAGAGTTAAAACCATATCCTTTAGAATTACTTTGACCGTTAATAATGGTTTTCCCAAAAAGAGAATCTTTAGCAAAAATTCTAATTGGATTTACTATGATTACTCCTCCAATGGCGTCACCTCCATATTCTAAGGCATTTGCTCCTTTAATTAAACTCACACTCCCTGCAGAACTAATATCTATGTTTGGTGCGTGTTCTATACCCCATTCTTGATCTTGTAATCTAACATTGTTAGTCATAATTAATACCCTGCTGCTATGTAGTCCATTAATAACTGGTTTTACAATAGAATTACCAGTATTTATTGATGATACACCAGAAATCTCTTTGATAGCATCCCCTAAGCTTAAAGAACTAAATTTTTCAAGGGTTTCATTTTTAATAA